>DATCXA010000499.1:0-4117 GCA_036566085.1 Propionibacteriaceae bacterium | reverse complement strand
ACTCCACGTCTTGCTTGGCGCTGGTATCGGAGTGGAGGTCGGAGGTGTGTACCGGAATGCGAAGAGCAGCATGCAGACACCCAAAGCGATCACGACTGTCTCGATTGCTGCTAGGACGATTAGCCTCTTGGTGTTCACGTTGCTCTCCGTTACCGGTCCAAGATCGAGAAGACGCTTAAGAAGGCGAGATAACCGAGGCCCACACCGAGGCTGATCGATACCACCTGAACCAGCGCGCCAACGATCAGCTGCTTTGGCATGCTCGGTACTCGCGCTCCACCTGCTACCGGTGATCTTGAAACATCCGCCGCATCATAGGGCCGCGAACCGTGGTCCTGATGCGGCTCAGCGTCGGCAACCTTCTGCCGCACGAGTAGGGTCATGATCACGGTCAGGATGGCGCTGAGGGTGATGGTGGCGAAGATGAGGTACCCATAGCCGATCGGCATGTCCCCATCGCCGCCGGCGAAGCGGAGCATGGTGAAGTACTCACTGCTCACGTGAACGAAACCAAAAGCCGTCGTACCCGACAGCACAACCACCAGCCGGGGGCCGATGTGGCGACCGCGAGCCTCTGGTTGCCACACCAAGATCCAGACCAAAGCAACAACGGCCAACAACTCGAGGAACATAACCAGCCCCATCAGGGGAGGGGTGTACTCCAAGGGTTTGGGATCGCCGATCGCCGCAGCTCCAGCCATGGCCACCGCAAGCGTGGCCAGACCGGGAAGTGCCGCAACGGCCCTGGTCCGCCATCGCCACCGAAGCCCTACAACGAGCGTGAGCCAGGCCACCCCGAGGACCGCCATCGCGACGAGGTTCAGCCCAGACGTCCACGGCACTACCAAGGCGATATCCCCGTCCATGGCCCGCTTACACGCGGGGGAGAATTTGCGCCCGACGTCCACGTAGTAGTTGACGATGCTGCCCTTCAGCATGCTCCCCCGGCACGGCAGCCAGTACAGGTAGGTCGACCGACCTGTGGCAGCGGCCGCGACCAGCATCAGGCCCGCAGTCAGCAACCACGGCCAACGCTGTTCCCTCACGGTCAGACCGTACTGATTCATCGGAGCTTAGGTGAGTCAATAGCACCCACAAAGTCCTATCGAACGCCGTAGTTAAACTCGCCGCGATCCGCGTCTGGAAGGAGCTGTAACCGAACACGACCGGAGCCCGAAGGTCCTGGGCTCTTGTCTTCCCCGCGCAGGTAGCATTCACCGCTCGCCCTTACGGAACCTCGTCCCCCGCTCGAAGCCGACGCGTGCCCAGCGCTCCAACGCCTCGAAATCCAACGGCTTACCCTCATGACCGCCGGCCATGATCAACATTCCGGCAGCCACCAGCTCATAACCGGCGTGGGTGGATGGCCAGGCATACCAGGAGCCCGCCGCGATACCAGCGGCCTCAGCCAGGATGTCGTCTCTGCCGCCGGCGATTTCGCGCAGCTCGGCGATGGAGTCGTCAAGGTTGCGGCGTTCGGCGGCGTACCGCATTGCCGTGCCGTGGAGCGCACTGTAGAGCAGCTGATCCTCGGTGGCCATACCCCAGCGTATCGAACGACAGTTCGATTACGCTAGAGGCTTCTCATAGTCCGTACGCGCCGGCTAGATCATGGCAGCTAAAGACCAACATGATCACGATGAGTTCTGGATGAGGGTTATCGGGCGACCCCCCAGCCGCCCCTTATTTTTGTGACGGGCCCCGCACTGATCAGTTGACCCGCGCCCGAACTATGCGACGAACGCTTCGGCGTACGGGGACACAAGGACTCCACACGCCAACCACGGCCAACGAGCAGCATGAGCAGAGCGTAAATATTTCGAGACTTACCGAAATATGTCTTGTGGTCGTGACCCACGAGGTGTATGCCGCTGTCGATAGCGGGCTGCTGCGGGGTAGCCCGGGAAAGGAGAAGTGCCGTGAAGCGCAGAATCCTCGCGGCGATCGCGGCTGCAGTGCTAAGTCTTGGGGTGGCTGCTCCAATGGCCTACGCCGATCCGGACTTCGGTCCGGGCAACAGCTCCAAAGGCCCACACGACGGGGGGGCGAAGTGTCATCCTCCGGGCCAGACGGTGGACACGCCTGGCTGCAAGTAGGAGCGGAGCACTGAAGCACTGTGTGGCCTCCGGATGCATTCCGGAGGCCACACACCTTTTTTCAGAGCGGCGCAAATTCCGGACCGGCAGGTGATTTCGTTTCCACTTTTGAAGTGACGCTAAGCCCCTGGGTGTTCTGGCTGCTCTAGGGCGACTTCCGCTGTGATCCCGGGTTGCTGGATCTTTGATGCGGCGTTGCTGGACACGTTGAGGTGTGGTCATCGGGTTCACTGGGCTCAGCCTGTGGCTTTGAAGTAGCAGGTCCGCAGGTGCCGCGGGCTTGGAGTTGCGGGCGTAGTTCGTTGCCGCAGTCGAGGCAGGTGGTTGAGGTGGTCGCATCGCTTGCACCGGATTCATCGTGAGTTGGAGCTACATAAGGGAAAAGTGCGGTTCAGGCGGTTCAGATGGGGTGCGAGTGGCTTCCCTGAGCCACTTGAACCGCTTGAACCGTCCTTTTCCTTATATGTGGGCTGTACTTCGACTTTGCTTTTGAGTGTTAGCCCTCCGAAGCCGCGCGGCTGGGCGTGCGGCTTGAAAACTCGAAGCCTCGGCAGCACCGCCCTCAAGTCACGACCAAAAGTCTGTGCTGTGGTCGGATGGTGCCCGTTATCGACGCACCAGTCGCGCCAAGCCCGATACAGCTCGTATGTACCCACAAGGAGCAGCCGAAGGTGCCACGCGGCGGATGAAGCGGGCTCAAGAAAGTGCGTTCGATCGGGTTCGAGCCTTACCGGTGGGAGGGCACAGTGGAGTCGTGCCCGTCGGTTCAGGATCCCGCCTTAGGTTCAGATGGCGCGCTTCCTGGCTTGCAGTTGGCGCGGTCTTGGCGGTGGCGAGCGTCTTTGCAACCGCGATTCGACTGCCCAGTGCATCGCATGGCTCGTCGTCGGCCATGCCTTCTGTCTCGGTGATGACCGCACGGATGTCCACGCCCGCAACGCGTACGGTCCCGTCGGTGGCACCACCTCCCCTGGTTCCCGGGCTAGAGGCGAGTGTGGTGACCACCCTGTGCCAGGAACGTCGGTCGCCCGTTCTCCGCGTGCTTCAGTTCAACATCCACGCGGCGATCAGCGGCGCCGGCGATGTCGACGTCTCTCAGATCGCGGCGGAGATCGAGGCCGTCCAGCCTGACCTGGTCAGCCTCAACGAGGTCGACAGTCACACGCTGCGCACACGCGTCGACGAGCCGGCCTATCTCGCCGAAGCCACCGGACTCCACGTGGTCTACGGACCCAACTTGATCTACGACGGCGGTCCCTTCGGGAACGCGATCTTGACGCGCTACCCGGTGGTCGAGAGCCACAACCTTAGGTTGCCCGGGACGTTTGGGCTGGAGCCGCGGGGGCTGTTGACGGCGATCGTCATCGTCGACGGGCGCCGGGTCGCGTTCTCGTCGACCCACCTCACTGAGGGAAGCGGTGGCCGGCAGAGCCGGCTCCTGCAGGCGTTGGCCGTGGCACGGGCGCTGCACTCTATGGCCGCACCGACGATCCTGGCCGGTGACCTGAACTCTGATTCCACTGACGTTCCCAGGCGGATCCTTCGAGGGCATCTCCTAGACGCCCAGGAGGAGGGAGGCACCGGCTTAGGCGACACGTTCCCCGAGGCCAATCCCAGCAGCAGGTTCGACTACATCTTCTACGACGACCACTTCGCCGTGGTGCCTGGGAGCACACGGGTGCAGACCTCGGACTCCAGCGACCATCGGTCGGTGTTCACGAAGCTGACCTTGCTCCCAAAGCACCGGTGCTGACCAATGCTCATCGCACACAACGTCGGCCCAGGCCGTGGCCGAGCTACTGTGGTCGAACTCCACGTCGAGCGCCGACCTACCCAGGTCGCGGTGGACAGATTGCGAAGACGACGAAAGGCCGTCGGCGTCAAACAGTCCCGATCATCGAGCCGCTTCGGCCTACCCTCGACCGAGTCACCGTAGGCCGCGACCAGGATGAGCGACTCATCGCCGGCCCCTGTGGTGGCGTCACGACTGCGACCCGGCCTGCTCCCGCGGATCTTGGATC
>DATCXA010000484.1:0-2439 GCA_036566085.1 Propionibacteriaceae bacterium | reverse complement strand
CGGGAAGGCCAGGCCTCTCAAGATCGGGAGGGGGATACGACGAACTCCGCCGGCCGGCAGGAGCCGGGCGAGGACCACAGCAAGGCGGGCTGGATCACGGCCCCAGCGCCATACGGCGATCTTCCCGCCGATCACCGGATGACGGAGCGCACCAGTGACTCTCGCGCCGCTGCCGACTCGTTCTTCAGCCACAGGCGGCAAGTATGCCTGCCCCGGCGTTGCTAGGCCCGGAATGCCCCGATCCGGGAACCTTAGGTCTCACCATGGCGCAGAGAGGCTTTAGCCAATCCCTGTAGTCTCGGCGAGTCATTACGTCGCCTAGCCCGCCCAGGAAAGCAGTGACCGCTGTTCAGTCCCTGCCCGAGCAGACCGCATACCGCGACCGCACCCCGCCGAAACGCGAGTCGAACTTCCGACCGGATATCGAAGGCTTGCGGGCGGTCGCGGTCGGCCTCGTTCTGCTCTACCACGCTGGTCTGCCCGTGTTCAGGGGAGGCTTCGTCGGCGTCGACGTCTTCTTTGTGATCTCCGGGTTTCTCATCACAACTCTGTTGACACGGGAGTTGGAACGGACAGGCAGCCTTTCACTTACCCGGTTCTATGCGCGAAGAGCTAAACGGCTTCTACCAGCAGCGGCCGTGGTGCTGGCCGTCACCGCGGCGCTGGTCATTGTCGTCGTACCCCAGGTCCGCTGGCGGGAGACCGGTGGCGACATCGTCTCCGCGGCCCTCTATGCCGTGAACTGGCGACTCGCGCACAGAGCGGTCGACTACCTCGCCGAGGACAGCCACCCGTCACCGGTGCAGCATTATTGGTCACTCGCCGTCGAAGAGCAGTACTACCTCCTCTGGCCGATCCTCCTCCTGGTCGTCACTCTGCTCGCTCGACGCTTCGGTCGATCGCTCACTCCTTCACTGTGGATCGGCCTCGCACTCATCGGCCTGCCGTCGCTGCTCTGGTCAATACACCTGACCTCCTACCAGCCAGCCGCCGCCTTCTTTGTGACGACAACCCGGATGTGGGAACTCGCGATCGGTGCTGCGGTGGCGATCAGCGTGTCCGCCCTGGCCGCACTGCCGCGAAAGGCAGCCGTTGGCCTCGGATGGGCCGGCCTGCTCGCCGTCGTCGCCGCAGGGATTGTGTTCTCGGTCAATACGGCATGGCCGGGCTATGCGGCCGCCCTGCCGACCCTTGGGGCAGCGGCGATCATCGCGAGCGGGAGTGCCGCCGGACGCCGTGGGCCCGTCGTCCTGCTCGGCACCGCGCCATTCCTCTGGGTAGGGGCACTGTCCTACTCCCTCTATCTCTGGCACTGGCCCCTTGTCGTCCTTGCGACGGCGTACGCGGGCGAGCTGACGACCAAGCAGAGCTTGTTGGTCGTCGTGGTCTCGGTGCTCCCGGCCTGGCTAACGTACCGCCTTGTGGAAAATCCCATCCGGCACTCACGCACCATCTCGAACGCACCGAAACTGGCCCTAAGTCTCGGCGTCAACTGCAGCCTGATCGGAGTCATCGCCGGGCTGGCGGTCGTCCTCGCCATACCGAACTCGTCGTCGCAGGTTGCGGGCGGACCCGCTGCGCTGGGCGCCGCCGTCTTGTCGGCGGAGCCGCGGGATGACCCCGCGGGGGCTCCGGTAGACACAGTCACGAGGATTACGCCCGATCCGCTCCGGGCGACGGAGGACGTACCGGATCTGTACGCCGATGGCTGCCAGACATCACAGGCATCCAGTGAGCCCACCACGTGTGAATATGGGAACAAGAAGTCTTCGATAACGGTCGCCTTGGTCGGTGATTCGAAGGCAGGGCAATGGCTGCCTGCCCTCCAGCTGTTGGCCGAGGCCAAGAACTGGCGCATTGTTACCTATACGAAATCGGCATGCCCGCTGGCAAACGTCATGACGGCCCTCCAGGGCCGCGATTATGAGTCATGTGCGGAGTGGAATTCCAGAGTCCTCCGTGAACTGACCGGTCCGAATAAGCCTGATTACGTCATCACATCGCAGGTTCGCCGCACGGCGCTTGACGCACAGCATTCCGAAACCGAGGCGGCAATGGCGGCCGGCTTGCGAGATTCATGGAAGCAACTTACTAATGCCGGCATCAAAGTCCTCGTGCTTGAAGACACACCGCAGACGAACCGGCAGGTGTACGAGTGCGTGGCAGAAAACCGCACTCACCTGACGCGGTGTGTTTTCGACCGGAAGAAGGGCGAACTGCTCAGCGCGGGTCCGACACAGGTCGCAGCGGCGCGTGGTCTCGACTCGGTCAAAGTCATCGATCTGAATGATGCAATCTGTCCGACCGCCCGATGCGCGCCAGTGATCGGAAATGTCCTTGTCTACCGCCAAGGCTCACATATAACGGCGACCTACATTGAAACGCTTGCACCGCGCCTCGGCCAGGAGCTCGCGGCGGCCGGACTGAAACGGCCATGAC
>DATCXA010000441.1:0-6540 GCA_036566085.1 Propionibacteriaceae bacterium | reverse complement strand
TGGGAATCGGCGCCGGCCTCCGGATCATCGGCTCCCGATTCACGGCCGATACTCGCCGGCTACGAGAGTTCGCCAGCCGGAACCGTGTTCCGCATCGCTGGATCGACCTGGAGCAGGACAAGGAAGCCGAGGCCATACTGCAGCGACTGGACATTCCCCCCAACCAGACCCCGGTTGTGATCTGGAAGGGAAACAACGTCCTGCGCAATCCCAGCAACGTTGAGCTGGCGCGCCTGATCGGCCTGCGGGCGGTGCCGGATCGCACCGCTCATGACCTGGTGGTCGTCGGTGCCGGCCCCGCCGGGCTTGCCGCAGCGGTGTACGGAGCATCCGAGGGCCTTTCCACCGTGGTGCTGGACCAACTTGCCACGGGCGGGCAGGCGGCGACCTCGTCACAGATCGAGAACTACCTCGGTTTCCCCGCGGGCATTTCCGGCGCCGAGCTGGCAGACCGGGCGGTCGTGCAGGCTCGCAAGTTCGGTGCTGTCTTCACTATCCCGGGCGAGGCGCAGTCGCTCGACTTCGCCGACGGATATCACCGGCTACGACTCGCCGATGGTGAGGAGCTGACCGCGCACACGGTGATCTTGGCGACGGGCGTCCACTACAAGCGGCTGGACATCCCGGGTATGGAGCGTCTCGAGGCACCCAGCGTGTACTACGCAGCGACCGAGAGCGAGGCGCAGCTCTGCCGGGGTGACCCCGTGACCGTCGTCGGCGGCGGTAACTCCGCTGGTCAGGCGACGATCTTCCTGGCCAGGCGGGCGTCGGCGGTGAACCTGGTGATCCGCCACGGCGACCTCAACCGGGACATGTCCCGCTATCTCGCCGACCGGATCAGGCGTACGCCGCGGGTGAAGGTCTGGCGGAGTTGTGAGGTATCCGAACTCTTCGGGGACACCGCCATGACAGCGGTCGAGATCCACGACCTTGCAACTGACCAGCGGCGGGTCGTCGACTCGTCGGCACTGTTCCTGTTGATCGGGTCGGTGCCGCACACCGCTTGGCTCGACGGGCAGATACCGCTGGACGAGAAAGGGTTCGTGCTCACCGGATCTTCCGGGAACGGCTACAGAAGCATGCTCGAGACCGGCCGGGCGGGCGTCTTCGCTGTCGGTGACGTACGGAGTGGCTCGGTCAAACGCGTGGCGTCTGCGGTCGGTGAAGGCGCGATCGCCGTCCGGCTGGTCCATGAGTTCCTGGACACCATCGAGCGGCGCTGACCCGCTACGAGGATGGCCGGATCGCGTACGTCGATCCGAGCGGAACTCGTTCCGTAGCTCCGTCTCGCGAAACCGCCGGCAAGGTCAGCGGCGCGTGCTCACCAGGGACACACCCGTGCCGCTCACGAGAACTCACTTAACCGCTCAGCGACGATGATGGTGGGTATCACTACAGGTTGGCCGCGCCGGCGATCATCCAAAACGTGAATAAGCCGGCGATCATCAGAACGTGAACAAGAGGAGAGCTTCGTTCAGGTGAGCAACCGGCTGAGGAACTCCAGCAGTCCTCGCGGACCATCGACGATGAGATCGGCCTTGTCGATCAGTGCCGGTGGGGCCTCCGCGGAGTCCATCGCGATGCGTAGCGCATCGCCGCCAGCAGCCTTCAGCTCGAGTGCCGCGGCAAATGCAGAAAGGTCGCCGAGATCGTCGCCAGCCACCACGACACCGCGGGCCTTGGAATCACCGATGACCCGACGAATGGCGTCGCCCTTGTCGCTGTGCACGGCTGGGCGCAGCTCCCAGACCTGCTTCCCGAGTATGACTTCCAGCCCGTGTCTCTCAGCGATTTGCCGCGCTGCTTGATCGATGGGCGCCGCCCAGCGGTCGGGGTTGGCGACCCGCCGCGTATGGATCGCAACCGCGTACTGCTTGTCCTCCAGATATGCGCCGCTGTCACGCACTGCAGCGCAGTCGCGCAGATCTTGCTGAGCCGCCAGAACAGCCGGGCGGGCCGCCTTCAGCCGCGGATCTACCCATAGCTGCCCGTCGCGGATCTCTTGAAGGCCGTAGAGTCCGAGGTAGCGCACTCCCGGGGCAGCAGCATGCTGGGCCAGATAATCAGCCGGGCGACCCGACAGCAGCGCGACCGCGGCGAACCGGGCAGCCAGCTGAGCAAGCAGCTCTACCGTCCCGGGCAGTGGTCTTGCTTGGTTCGGATCATCGACAATTGGGGCCAGTGTGCCGTCGAAATCGAGGCACAGAGCGGTCGTCTGGGCCTGCGCGGCCACTCCGGCAGCGTGCTCGGCCAGTACCTTGTCGGGTGTTGGCGTCACGACTGGTGGTCAAGTGAGAAGGTATGCCGCTCGCCTGGGTGCAAGTCCACAGTGTCGTCGCGCACCAAGACAGTAATGGGTGCTGCCGGGCCCGGGCGGGAACTGACCTCGATCCGGTCCTCGGAGAACGCAAGCTCGACGCGGTGGCTGCGATAGTGGACGCTGAACTGCAGTTGTTTGATCTCTGGCGGGATTGCTGGGTCGAATCGGAGCACTTGCCCGCGGGCGCGCATCCCGGTAAGGCAGCGCAACACAAGATCTACCGTGCCTGCCATCGCTCCTAAGTGGATGCCCTCTGCGGTGGTTCCGCCCTGAACGTCCGCGATGTCGCTCTGCAACGCCCGTTGTAGACACTGCCAGGCCTCGTCAGGGTCATAACGGGCAAGAACCCAGGCGGTCACAACAGAGCTGAGGGTTGACCCATGCGAGGTGCGTGCCAGGTAATAGTCGACGGTTCGGGCCAGTTGTTCCTCAGTTACTTCGTAGCCCATGTTGGCGAGTAGGCCGCAGAGCTCGTCTCGCGACAGGAGGTACAGCAACATCAGTACGTCGGGCTGCTTTGAGACCTTGTAGCGATTCGTGCTGTCCCCTTCAGCTTCAAGCACGCGGTCCAGGCGTTGGATGTTGCCATACTTGGCCCGGTAACCGTCCCAGTCGAATTCGCGCAGCTGCTCGTAGCCCTCGAATTGACTCAGCGCACCGTCGGCGTGGAACACGACGGTCATCTTCTGACTGATATCGCGCCAACGCTCCAACTCCTCGTCGCGGATCATGAGCTCCTCGACCAGCTCTTGGCGGTAGTGAGGCGGTAGCTCTTGCAACGCCTCTAGCGCTCGCAGCAGCACCCAGACCGCCATGACGTTGGTGTAGGTGTTGTTGCGCAGCCCGGCCTCGTCGGAGTCAGGGTAGGCCTCGTGGTATTCGTCTGGGCCCATGACGCCGTTGATCTCGTAGCGATCTTGCGCGGGGTTGTACGTAGCGATGCTGGCCCAAAACCGCGCGATTTCGATGAGCAGCTCGGCACCGGTAAAGCGTAGGAATCGAACGCTGCCAGTGATCATGTAGTGCTGCCAGACGTTGTAGGCGATCGCGATATTGACATGGCGTTGCAGGTGCGAGCGGTCGGGCAGCCACCGCCCCGACTTTGGGTTGAGGTGCAGTCGCTGGGTCTCCTCCCGTCCGTTGGAACCGCTCTGCCAGGGGAACATCGCGCCTTCAAATCCTTCCTCCCGTGCCGCCGCACGAGCCGTGCCGAGCCGCGCGTACCGGTATTGGAGTAGCGCCTCGGCCAGCCAGGGACGCTGGAAGTTGAGGTACGGGAAGATGAACAACTCATCCCAGAAGATGTGACCCCGGTAGGCCTCCCCATGCCAGCCGCGTGCCGGCACTCCGACGTCCAAGTGTGCGCTGTGGTGCGAGACCGTTTGCAGGAGGTGAAAAATGTGCAGGTGCAGGACCGTCTCGGTCCAGTCGTTGGCGCTGTCCATCGCAATATCGAATCTGTCCCAGGTGTGGAGCCAGGCGCGCTCATGGCTGCTGAGGAGCTCCGCAAAGTTTCCCGCTCTGGCTATCGCTAGACCAGCGTCGTGCCGGCTCTCCGAGATTGCGCGGTCGCGGGAGGTATAGAGCGCGACGATCTTCTCGACCGTCACTGGCTCCGTCTGCTGCACCTGGACGGTGAGGTCGTGCGCGACAAAGCCGGGCTCCTCGACCAGGCTGCGGTCAACCTCGACAATCTCGCCATCGCGCAGCAGCCGCGTCCGGGCGGCCAGGGCAACCCTCACGTGCGATTGGTTTGTCTCAACCTGGAGGTCGACAGCTTCCCTGTCGACTTCGGCCTGACCCAAGATCGTTAAGTGTTGGCCGTTCAGGTCGCGGTAGCGCTTGACGCCACTGTTGACGACTCTGCCATCCAGACCGGAGCGGACCTGGATGATGCCCGACCAGTTCTCAGCTGTGAGCTTGGTCTCCAGGCCTGCCAAGTGTTCATCTTGACGGCTCACGAACCGGCGCTGCACCACCCTGGTCCTTCGCCCATGGGCGTCTTGCCAGGTAAAACTGCGGATGAGCGTTCCATGTTGCATGTCGAGTTCAAGGCGATGATCTTCGACTCCGGACTGCTGCACGTCGAACCATGGACCACCGGAGATGCGAAATTGCAGTGGTAGCCAGTTGGGGACGTTGACCAGGTCCTCGTTCTCCACTTGACGGCCTGCGACTTCGCTGACCAGCCGGTTGTAAAGGCCGGCCACGTATGTGGCCGGGTAGTTGACATCGTCGGCTTTCGCCTCGGGCAGCGCGCCACGCGTAACGAAGTAGCCGTTGCCCACCGCACCCAGCGCCTCCCGCAGCCCTTGACGTCCGGGGTCGTAGCCGTCGTATACCAGGGTCCATACGTCCGGTGGCCGCTCGGTGTATCGCCGTCGGATCTCCTCGGCGGCCTGCCGTTCCTCCAATCGACCCTCGATGAGCGTGGGAAGGGAGATGTCGTCCAAAGTGGTGACAACGAGGTCGGCTCCGGCGTCGGTCAACTGTTGCTCGTCGCCGAGACGCGCCACGCCGATCGCCGCCATGCCGCCAGCCTTGGCTGCCTGCACGCCACTCGTCGCATCCTCGACGACGAAACACACCTCAGGCGAGAGTCCGAGTTCCTCCGCAGCCGTCAGGAAGATCATCGGATCGGGTTTCCCGCGGGGGAAGTCACGGCCGGAGATGTCGGCGTCGAACAGCTCCTCCAAGGTCATCCCATCGTGCACGAAGCCGTAGTCGAGGCGTTGCTCGGCAGCGAAGGTGTCAAGCCGGATCCGTTCCAGAAACAGCTTGGCATTTTTCGATGAAGACGCCGCAGCTACACGAAACCCGCTGTCCTTGACAGCGAGGATGAACCGCAGTGCATCGGGAAAGGCCATAAACCGGCCCTGCTCGATGAGCTGGACGACGTGCTCCTGCTTGGCGGCCGCGTACTGTTCGATCCGCCGATCCACGTCGGGCACCCCGAAGTACTCAAGCGCGGCCCGAGCGCCGGAAAGCCGTGGCTTGCCGGCCATGACCTGCTGATACACCTGTGTAGTAAACCGCTCGGCCGTCCAGCTGGTCTGGTCACGGATGTCGTGCCAGTCGCCCTCCATCAGCTCCTTGAGGGCTTCGCGCCACGCCAGCTCGTGTGGCGAATCGACCAGCACACCGTCGACGTCGAAGATCGCACCTTGATATGGCATCAGCCCTCACCCGTCCCTTGGAGCTCTGGGTCTAGCTTCGTCCTTCCCCAAGGACTCGCGTGCGGGGTCAACCGTCGTCAGAGCCAGCGACGACATGGTCGCCGTTTTCAATCTAATGCCGGACCATTGGGGCGGCAAATACCGCCAGCCTCGGCATATGCAACATCCTCACGTCACGCCAATACGGATAAGCGATCAGCGGCACCACGCCGATTGCGAGGATGGCAGCGAATGTTGGCTGGAAGGGAAGGATGATCGCGCCGGCCACAATGACTGCACCTGCCAGTTCGAGAACCAATAGGGTCCGGCGCAGTCGCCGAGCCAGGGCGAGCAGCACACCGGCGGTGATCGCGTCCACGCTGCCGGCAACGGTGAGGAACCAACGATCCAGTTCAGTACGGACTTCCTGATCCGGCTGCAACAGCACCCAGGGCGCCGACGCCATGAGCACTACGGCCACCACAAAGAAGAGGTCGGCGAGTGTGGCAACCACCCGGAAGATGATCACCCGTACACGGTGAGCAGTACTGAGCGGGTTCGCGATGGGACTCTCCGAGGATCCGGTGCTCATAATCATGTCGGCTTATCTGAAAACAAGCACATCCGAAGCGGCCGGTGTGTGCCACAGCCGATAGCCGGGCCACGCCAGGCCGGCGCCAAGACTACGCTGCCCACGATCGGTACTGGCCACGCGGCGATCGAGAAGAGCTGAGCTATCGAGAAACGCGCCAAGTGGTCCGGAGCGCCACTGCAGCCAGCACACCAGACCAGTGACGTAGCGTCACGGTCCTGATCATGGCGACGCCGAACAGGACGTAACCGATCATGAACAGGATTGCCGCTAACCCATTGATGATCACCACGGGTGGGTATTGGCTAATGGAGTCCAACACCGCAGGCGACTGTTTGGCCAAGACCGGGGCGAGGAAACCGAAGTTTCCTGTCATTGCGATCAGATAGGTGCCGGTGAAAGCGGTCAAGAAGCTGGCCAGTCCCAGCCGGCCCATCGCACCGGGTTGCGCCGCGTAGAGTCCGGGAAGGCCG
>DATCXA010000396.1:0-2867 GCA_036566085.1 Propionibacteriaceae bacterium | reverse complement strand
CTTCAAGTCCGATGACGAGCTCAAGGAGCTCTACAGCGGCGCGGGCCTGAGCTGGGACAAAGACATCATCGCCTACTGCCGAATCGGGGAACGCAGCGCGCACACCTGGTTCGTGCTGCACCAAATCCTCGGCCAGAAGAATGTCAAGAACTACGACGGTTCCTGGACCGAATACGGCTCGCTAGTTGGCGTTCCCGTGACCGTCGGCGACGAACCTGGCAATGTCTGATGAATTTTGGCTCTGATCACTTTGCCCTTGTTATTTCAGGGCTGACCATTCACGCGCTCTCGCGTCAGTTTTAAGGGGGAACATCATGTGCGCAGCAACCAAGGGCGGACTCAGTCTGGCCGACGTTGACGTCACCAAAGAAGCTGTGATTCAGGGCCGCGTACTGCGCGGTGGCAATCCGGTGGCCGGGGCGTACGTACGCCTGCTCGACTCCGGCGGTGAATTTACCGCGGAGGTTCCGACATCGGCGACTGGTCATTTCCGCTTCTTTGCCGTCGACGGCAATTGGACGCTGCGTACCCTCGTACCTGGCGCCAAACTCGACCGCCAGGTCGTGGCCGCACGGGGCCGTGTGGCCGAGATCGACGTCGACGTGGAAACCGTCTGAAGCATAGGGATATGCGCCCTGAGCCTGTCGAAGGGCGCCTAACCCGCCGAGTCCTCCAGAATCAAGGTCACCGGACCATCATTGGTCAATGTGACCTTCATATGAGCGCCGAACACGCCGGTCGCAACTTCTGCGCCGCGTTGCCGCAAAGACGAGACGAACGCCTCGATCAGCGGTTCACTGACCGAACGCGGCGCTGCAGCGCTCCACGACGGCCGGCGACCCTTGCGGGTGTCTGCATACAGAGTGAATTGACTGACCACCAGGATCGGAGCGTTCTCATCCTGACAAGATCGCTCGCTGTCGAGGATGCGGAGCGTCCAGACCTTCTCGGCGAGCCGATCAGCCGTCGTCGGCCGATCGTCGCGAGTGACCCCAACCAAGATCAATAAGCCCGGCCGATCGATTGCGCCGACGATCTCACCATCCACCTGCACTTGCGCTGAGCTCACCCGCTGAATTACCAGGCGCATGGTTAGCGGGCCGGTCGCTTGATCATGGCCGGTAGTCTTTCAGAGCGGGAGGGCGAGATCTCAGTTTCCGATGTAGGCCTCGACTTCGACCTCTACAAGATGCGATGGATCGGCCAGTCTCGCTACCTCGACCAGGGTCGCCACTGGCCTTATCTGGCCGAAGAGTTCGTGGTGTGCCCGCCCCACCTCTGCTTGAGAGGTGATGTCGGTGACATACATCCGGGTTCGTACCACCTGCTCTGCTGTTACGCCCGCCCTCTTGAGGGCGTCGAGTGCGATCGTGAATGCGGCCACTGTCTGCCGGTACGCGTCACCGGGATGCAACACGCCGTCCAAACCGGTTGCTGTAGTTCCGGCTGTGATTGCCCAGTCTCCGGCTATCACTACACGCGAGTAGCCGTAGCTGGCCTCCCAGGGCGCCGAGCCGGCGAATCTTGTGATCAACACAGCGCTACCCTCTGCCACAATGAAAGGCCATGTCCACTGAAATGACCGTGCGCTCGCTATTGATCAAGATCACCTGTGGGGTTGAGGCGGCCGAGCGCGCCAATCAGGCGTGGACGGTCGCCGCGATGGGTGTGGCCGCCGGAGCCTCAGTTTCGGTCTGGTTGACCGGCGAGGCCGTCTGGTTCGCGGTGCCCGGGCGGCAGCCGGATCTCGAGCTGCCGTATGCGACACCAGTTGCCGAGCTCATCGAGACGGTCCGGCTGGGCGGCGCGATTACGGTGTGCACCCAATGCGCCGCGCGGCGCGAACTCGTCGTTGAGGATCTCGTGCAGTCGGCGACGATCCAGGGCGCTGCGAGCTTCGTTGAGGCAGCTCTCGGCCACAACGTTCAGGCCTTGGTCTACTAGGCCATCATCGGGCAGCTACGCCTGCAGAAGTTTGGCGAGCTCCGCCGCGCTCATGTCACCCGGCTTGGCTCCCGCAGCGGCCGCACGCCGAGCCAGCATGGCGACTTGTTCGTTGATCGGTGCCTGAAGTCCTGCGCGATGCGCGACCGCCACGATTTCGCCGTTCAGGTAGTCCGTTTCGATGTTTCCGGTACCGCGCTGTAACGACTGCCAGGTGGAACCGCCGGTAGCCTCAGGAACGCCTGGTACTGGCTTCATAATGAAGCCGGCAGCGCGGGCCGCGGTCTCCTCGGCGTCACTGATGTAGGCGATGCCGGCGGCATCGAGCACGCCGCGGGCCTCGGTCTCCGCCTCGGCGACCAGCGGACGCCAGTCCCCATTGCGGGCCACTAGAGCCTGGAAGACATTGCCGATGTTGCTGATCAACTTGCGATACTTCCACGCCATTACGTCCTCGGAGAGGGGCGCGTCGAAGTTGGCAGCGACAAGATCGGCAGCCACCTGCTGCAGCACTTGATCATGATCTCGGGCAGTCTTGGGTACCCGTCCGATGTGGAGCATCCCCGATCGCGGTGTGCTGCGGATGATCACCTCGCCCGGCACCAGATGAACAACCGGCATCCAGACACACACTCCGAACACCCGCCGGAAGTACCGATGCGCAAATGCCTCCCCAGCGACTCCATTGAGCGCAACAAAGACCGGAAGGTACCTGCCTGCCGTCCCGACCACTGCGCCGTTCTGGTGCACCGGAGCATCGGTCCAGCCGACTAGGAGATCGTTTGCTTGCTGAGTCTTCGTCGCCAAGATCAGAATGTCGTCGATACCAAGCTCGATGTCCTCAGGCCTCTCGACTGCAGGGAGGCGTACGGTGAGGTCTTCATCAGGCGTACGCAACCGCACGCCACGCTCTTGAAGAGCTG
>DATCXA010000387.1:0-2516 GCA_036566085.1 Propionibacteriaceae bacterium | reverse complement strand
ATAGGCCGCGAGCGAGCCGGTCAGGGGACGCCGCTCCGCCGTATGGCCGTAGTCGATCATCAGACCACAGCCGCCGCGTTTCCTGATCATCTTCATCAGCTCACGCCAGGCCACGTCCCGGGTGAGACCGATTTCAGCGCGCTCACCGCCGGGCCACCACCGGTCAGCCCAGGCAAGTTGCTCATCGTCCAGACGCGGTCCGGGCCGCTCGAGGCCATCGTCATTGATGATCGCCTCCCGCCAGCCGTCCGCGTGACGCGTGACAACGGGGCAAGGCAAGTCGTCTAACCACTCACAGCAAATGATCATCACCGGCTCGGGCTTGCCCAGTGCGGCTCCGGCCTCACCGCTGGTCCAGCACCCATACCGTACGTCCCATAGATCCCGCGCCCAGCCGACACGTTCGGGCAGATTATTAGGCCTAGTTCGGAGATCAATTCCAACCAACTGCAGATCCGGCCGTATCAGCGACAGCTCCTCAAGCAGTCGGCCATTGCCTGCCCCGACATCGATCACACTGCTGACACCCTCCTGACGATCGACCAGTGTCGCCAGCATCTGAGCGATCATCGGGCCGCTCGCAGCTGCAGTTCGGAAATGAGCGTCGGGACTGTGCGAGCGCCAAAAACCCTCAGCGCCGTACGCCGACTCCACCCAGGCGTCGAACCACGAGCGGGATCCCCGGGTAGGGGGCGTTGTGCCACCCTCCGACGAATGCGGGAGCATGGGCCTATGGTGCCTGATGGTGCGTCTATGGTGACCAGCCCCGTCCAGGCAAATCCACAACCGCCCTTCCCCGCTCTACCGCCCCTGCCGTTGTTGCCGCAGCGGCTCTCTGCAGAGCCACCCGGTTGGGTCCGCGAGGTGGACATTGTCGTCATCGGATCGGGCATCGCAGGTTTGACTGCTGCGCTGGAATGCCGTGACCTCGGAACGATCATGGTCGTGACCAAGGATGAGGTTTCCGCCGGTTCGACCCACTGGGCGCAGGGCGGGATCGCTTGGGTCCAGGCCGAAGGCGACACGGTTCAGCAGCATATTGATGACACTCTGGTGGCAGGCGCTGGTCTGTGCATCGAAGAGGCCGTACGAGTGCTAGTCACCGAAGGTCCTGATGAGGTGGCCAAGCTGATCAATCGAGGCGCAGAGTTTGATCGTGATCTTGCCGGCAAGTTGGAACTCACCCGCGAGGGCGGCCATATGCGCAATCGCATTGCGCACGCCGGAGGTGACGCCACAGGCGCGGAGATCGAACGCGCTCTGATAGCCGCAGTCACCGCGGATCAGGGGATCGAGATCGTGGAGCATGCGCTGGTCCTTGATCTCATTCCGGCCCAGATCGAGCCGAGCGAGAAGCCAGCTGTGGCCGGGGCGACGCTGCACGTCCTCGGAGAGGGCACCCGGGGCGGGGTCGGTGCGGTACACGCGCGTGCGGTGGTGTTGGCGACTGGCGGTATCGGCCAGATCTACGCCGTGACGACCAACCCCACCGTCTCCACTGGCGATGGCGTCGCGGCCGCCCTCCGGGCTGGAGCTCGGCTGCGGGACATCGAATTCATCCAATTCCATCCGACCGTGCTCTATCTCGGTCCGGGTGCGCGTGGCCAGCTGCCACTGGTCAGCGAGGCGGTACGCGGCGAAGGCGGTCTGCTGCTCAACTCACGCGGCGAGCGATTTATGGTCGGAAAGCATGAGCTGGCCGAGCTGGCACCGCGCGACGTGGTCGCCAAACAGATCATGAAAGAGATGGCTGCGGCTGGTGTTGATCATGTGTACGTCGATGGCCGCATGTTGGGGGAGGAAACCTGGCGGATCCGGTTCCCCACGATCTGGCACAGCTGCCGCCGAGCCGGCATCAATCCGGCAACCGATCTGATACCAGTGGCGCCGGCCTGTCATTACTTCTGTGGAGGCGTGGAAACCGACCTCGATGGTGCGACGAACCTCGTTGGCCTGTACGCCTGCGGCGAGGTGGCATCCTCCGGCGTACACGGGGCCAACAGGCTCGCGTCGAATTCCCTGCTCGAAGGGCTGGTCTTTGCTCGCCGAATCGCGGTAAGGCTGCGAGCCGACCCGCCGCCGCGTCGACCTCCGGCACAAGATCATCGGCAACCAGAACTGATCCACCGAGCAGTGGTTCCCGCTATGCAGCAGGCCATGAGCCGCTACGCGGGCGGCCTGCGCGATGCCGCCGGCCTAGATCGCTGTATGGGCGAATTGGTGAAGCTGGCAGCACAGAGCGCAGCCGAGCCCGGTCTGGAGTCATGGGAGGCCAGCAACATGATGATGGTGGCCACTGCGATCGTCACATCCGCTCGACTTCGAGAAGAATCGCGAGGAGCGCATTGGCGCGATGATTTCGAGGGCCGCCGCGAGGAGTGGCATGGCCACCTCATTGCCGAACATGATGCTCAGCTGGGCTTGCGGCATCGTTTTGCGCCGGCCCAGGCAACATCTGTTGACAGGCAAGCAAGCCGTTCATGATCTACAGCACGCTGGCCGAGACCGAAGAGCTC
>DATCXA010000377.1:0-6066 GCA_036566085.1 Propionibacteriaceae bacterium | reverse complement strand
TCGCCGCTAACCCCGTTGAGCCTGTGATTCCGTTGAGGACGACATCGCAGGGCATTGCCGCTAGCTCTGCGGCTGCTTCCGGGCCCGCAAGAATGCGCGGTAATTGCACCTTTCCTTCGGCCCAGCCGCGTCGGCTAGCTTCGGCATACAGAGCGAGCTGCAGGTCCTGGACCGTTGTTGCCCTGCTGACCGCGATCGTCTGTGCGCCGCTGTCCAATGCTTGCCGGGCGAGTAGCCCGATCTGCGACCCCCCTGCCGCGAGGCCAACCACCCGAAATTCCTCGGAATGATCGGCGACTACCTCGAGAGCTTGAGTTCCGATCGAGCCGGTGCTGCCCAAGATCACTACGTCACGCACGGGGCCAAGTGTCGCAGGTCGCATGCGGTGGCTGAGCCGGCTGCCTCCCACCAGTTCAGGACACGCAGCACGCGTACCGTGCAACCCGTCCCCAATCGTGGCGCCTGGCAGAATGCGCACACCATGAGAAGTCGACGAGCGGCACAGTGACTCGACGCCTGATCGAGATCGAGAGCCTTGCCGATTTCGATGCCCACATCAGCAAGACCCAGCGGCTGAATGGATGGTTTGTCCAGTCCGTTGATCTCACCGAACGAAGCGGCGCGCTGCTAAAGGTCGATCCCCGCGGCGCAGTGTTCCTCGGCTGCCTATTCGAACCGGCGGCCGAGACTCACCTCCGCAGATCCGGCGCGCTGCTGTTCCCCAGGCTTCCTGAGCTCCCATTTGATCCCTACCGAACACGTCCGTACGACGCGGCAGAGCTGTATGGCTCTGGTGGCTACGCCGTAAGTCCGGATGCCGCTGTATACGCCTGGGCTCACGGCCGACCCATCCGATCACTGACCGCTGAGCTTGGCGCCACGCTTCATGATCACGCCATCACCGATGCACTCGACGACGCCACGTCAGGTCTAGATCCGCGCACGATCGTTGGGCTCATGGGCGGCCATGCCGTGCCGCGCGGCGACGAGACCTACCGTGCAGCAGCCGAGCTCGGAGCCAGCCTGACCGCCGCGGGCCGCACGGTGCTCACCGGCGGCGGCCCAGGAGCGATGGAAGCAGCCAATCTCGGGGCTTATTTGAGCCCATGGCCGGGCTCGCTCGACGATGCATTGATGATCATGGCTCCGCCGCTGCACTACTGGCCGAGCGTGGATGCTTGGGCCCAAAGCGCCTTCCGGGTACGCGCCCGCTGGCCGATCGCCGCAGCAGGCCGCAGCCTCAGTATTCCGACGTGGTTCTATGGCCACGAACCAACCAACGTCTTCGCCACCACGATCGCGAAATACTTCTCTAACGCGTTGCGGGAGGACACCTTGATCCATCGCTGCGGCGGTGGGGTCGTCTATCTTCCGGGCATGGCCGGTACGGTGCAGGAGATCTTCCAGGCCGTCACCGAGAACTTCTATGCCGCCGATGTGAGTCTGGTTACTCCGCTGATCTTGATCGGTCGCGAGTACTGGACTGAGGTCTACCCTGCGTGGCCCTTGCTACAACGGCTAGGCGAAGGACGGCCGATGGGCGAGTTGATCTTCTGCGTCGACGATGTGAAAGAGGCGATCGATCTGCTCACCGCTGAGGTGTAACGCCACCGCCGATTCACGGCAGGAGCGACACCTCGTCTGGCGTTGCGAGGGTTAACACAGCCTCTTCGATACCTTCCTGTTGCTCAAGCTCATGCTCCACCTGCCGCAACCGAACGGCCACGCTGTGCTCAACATCATCACCGGCCATGTCCACCGACGCCACCAAATACAACCGACCGGGACCGACGTATTCCAGGTGCAGATAGGTGATCCGGTCGATGTCGGGGCGCGCCAGCAGGTCACGCAGCACCCGCTGCCGAACCTCCGGACGCACGACCTCCCCGACCAAAAACCGGCGGTTGCGGTCCATCAGGACAACCGCCACAACCGCTAGCAACACACCCACCAAGATCGATCCGACCGCATCGGGCGTCACCGAGCCGGTGACCTGGTGGAGCGCAACCCCGGCTGTCGCGATGGCGATCCCAATCAGCGCTGCCGCGTCTTCAAAGAACACCGCCCGCAGTGTGGGATTGGAGGTATTCAGCACGAGCTCCGTCACGCTGCTGTCTCGCGCCGCGGCCAGCCGCCGAGCTTGCAACGTCGCCTGGGTGAACGAGACTCCTTCCAGCACGAACGCAATCGCTAGCACCACGTAAGCGACGAGAAAGTTTGAGGCTTCCTCCGGTTCAACCAGCTGTTGAATGCCATGCCAGATCGAGACGACTGCGCCGGCAGTAAAGAGCCCAAAAGCGGCGAACATCGACCAGACGTACGCCTCGCGCCCGAAGCCCATCGGATGACCACTGTCCCGATCACGGTCTGATCGGCGATCAGCAATCAACAAGAAGATCTCATTGCCCGCATCCGCCCAGGAATGAGCAGCTTCAGCCAGCATCGACGCCGACGAGGTGATAGCGGCAGCGACGGACTTCGCAATAGCAATCAGCAGATTGGCCAGGAAGGCGATCAGTACCGTCAGCAGGCTTTGGTTGACCTGCTTCGGCTGCTTCTCGTCCTCTTCTGCCGTCACATTGGGACCGGCCACACACCGACCCTATCCAGGTCCCGCGCAAGCCCACATTGCTAGCTGCCTGACAGGTTCTACCCAGCTCAGTGCCAGGTAAAGGCTTCACCCTATTTCGCACGGCACTGCAAAACGACGCCAAGGAGTAGCAAGAAACGTGGCAATTTCAATAAAAACTGCGGTCGCAATAGGCTCAGGGCTGCTCGTGCTTGGCGCGGGCGTCGGGGTGACAAGCGTTGCGTCCGCAGACACACCAGGTGCGCCTTACCCCACGACCGCACCCACTATCGTCCCCACACCCGGCGATCCGCAGCCGCAGACTGATGTGCCGGGCTGGCCCATGAGCCCTGAGCAGGAGCAGGTTCTCGTCGAGACCTTGTCGAGCGTGCTCGGGCTCGACGAGGCCGAGGTCAAGGCAGCCCTCGACCAGGTGCATGCCGATTATGCGGCGAAAGGGCCGGCTGCGCTGGACCCGTGGCTGGACAAAGCGGTCCAGGCAGGCATTTTGACTCAGGATGAAGCAGACGCTCTGCGCGAGGTGGTTGAGCAGGGCGGGATAAATCTCGGTCCCAGGTGACTGCCGCGGCTAACGGGAGCTGCTCACGATCTTGGCAAGATCCGCTGTCCGCTGGTTGCTGAAGATGTCTTCCAACATCACCAGCTTGCCGTCAGGTCCGGTCAGCGGCACTCGCCAGTTCGGGTATTCATCGATGGTGCCGGGCTGATTCTGCAACTGGCGCTCCCCGACCGCGTCGGCAAGCGAGAGGCACAACAACCGCGCGGGCGTCCACGTTAGATAGCGGTGCAGGGCCTCGACAGTTTCGTCGACGTCCGCGTCAGGCTCCAAGGCACCACGCGTGCGAAGGTTTTCAAGCCACGCCTCGCGGTCGGATTCGTCGGCTTCCAATTCCTCATCCAGCGAGCGAGTCAGAATGCCCAGTTGATCACGAAGCCGAACGTGATCACCGACTAGATAACCAGCAGAAGGCGGCAGATCATGGGTCGTGACCGAGGCCAAGCAGTACTCGCGCCACTTCTCCGGCGGCAGCGGCCTACCGTCGCCATCCCAGTCGAATTCGAACCATAAGATCGACGTTCCCAGGATGCCGCGCTCCCTCAGATAGTCGCGAACCCATGGCTCCACAGTGCCGAGGTCTTCGCCAACCACCACAGCACCTGCCCGGTGGGCTTCCAGCGCGAGAATCCCGACCATGGCCTCATGGTCGTAGCGAACGTAGGTGCCCTGCGTGGGTTGGGCACCCCGTGGAACCCACCACAGCCGAAAGAGGCCGATCACATGATCAACGCGCAGGCCGCCGGCATGACGCAAGATCGTGGATACCATCTCGCGAAACGGCGCATACGCTGTTGCGGCTAGGCGATCAGGCCGCCATGGAGGCTGATTCCAGACCTGGCCTTGCTGGTTGAACGGATCCGGCGGGCAGCCAACCGAGACATTTTTTGCGTAACTGTCCTGCAAGCTCCAGGCGTCCACGCCACGCGGACTGACACCGACAGCCAGATCATGCATCACCCCAAGCGCCATGCCAGCGCGTAGCGCCGCCTGCTGGGTGCCCGACAGCTGCTCCTCCATCAGCCACTGCAGCCAACAGTGGAAGTCGATCGTGGCAGCATGCTCAGCAGCGAAGGCAGCAACCGCCGGTGATCGCGGATCTTGTAGCTCGGCCGGCCACTGCGTGAAGTCGGCGCCATGCTCCTCCGCTAGCGCCGCCCAGGCGGCGTACCTCTCCAGACCGGGCCCCTCTCGGCGTCGATATGCCGCCAGTGAGGCCTCCCGTCCCGGCGTCCGAGGCACTGAAAAGATGATCTTGAGCGCTGCGCGCTTGGCATCCCATGATCGATCACGATCAATCTGGGTCGCCTGGCCAGTGTCGGTATGCAGCTGGCTTCTGATCTTGTCAATATGCTCCCGTTGCTCAGAGCTTGCTATTGCGTACTCAGGAATCCGTTCCAGTCGCAGATAAAGGGGATTGGCAAAGCGGCGACTGCTCGGCAGGTAGGGCGACGGCTCCATGGGTGGCACCGGCTCGGCCGCATGCAGGGGGTTGATCAGCACGAAATCCGCCTGGTGTTCGGCTGCTGACCACACCGCCAGATCCTCAAGATCGGTCAGGTCACCGACCCCCCAGGAGTGCTGCGATCGGACGCTATACAGCTGCGTGGTGAATCCCCAACCGCGATGCGCACCCATCCGAGCCGGAAGACCGACCCAGAGCGGCGTAATGATCAAGGGCATGGACGCCTGCCGCTCACCGCTGAGGGCCTTCAGCAGGTGGTAGCCAAGTGGCAGATCATCCGGAATCTCGAACGAGGCCTCACCTACCCAGCCTTCGTCAATCTGACGAGGCGGCGTCCAGTTCTCTAGTTGCCGCAGGTGGTGGCGACTCTCGCCGGTCTCGAGTTCGATCCAGACGGTGACCGGATCCCCGTGCGGCACGTGCGCCCACACGGAGGCGGTGCGACGTTCCCGGATCACCATGCACGGGGGCAACATTTGCGTCCAGGGATAACGGTGATAGTTGGCCAACGCGACAGCTGCAGCCTCCGGTGTGGACGCGTCAACGGCGAGAGCCGCGAGAACGGCGACGACTGTCTCGCGATTGACCGGGATGTGTCGACCCTGCCAATCCCAGTACTCGGTGGCCACGCCGAATGCCTCAGCCAGGTCGTAGAGAGTCGGGTCCAGTTCTGCCACGGCGCCAATCTTGGCAGGTATCACAGCCGTTGAGCCGCGAGCTGTCCGCACGCGCCATCGATCTCTCGACCTCGCGTGTCACGCACTGTGACGGGTACACCTCGGGACTGGAGTCGACGGACGAACTCGTCTTCGTCGCTGCGTCGAGAAGCGGTCCAGACCGAACCGGGCGTGGGATTCATCGGGATGAGATTCACGTGTACCCAACCCCAGTTGCCACGGCGGCGCAGCACCTTGGCGAGCCGCTCGGCGCGGAAGGCTTGATCATTGATATCGCGAATCAGGATGTATTCGATCGAGACGCGACGCTTGGTCGACTTGGCATACTCCCAAGCCGCGTTGATCACTTCCTCGACGTTCCAACGAGTGTTGATCGGGACCAGCTCATCGCGCAGCTCGTCATCGGGCGCGTGCAAGGACAGCGCCAACGTCAGCGGAATACCCTCGACGGCAAGCTGCTGGATCCGTGGTACCAGCCCGACGGTCGACACTGTGATACCGCGGGCGCTTAGCCCGAGACCATCAGGAGTTGGGGTGATCAATTGACGAATCGCTCCCAAGACCGCCTTGTAGTTGGCCAACGGCTCGCCCATTCCCATAAAGACGACGTTGCCAACCCGCCCGGAGCCGCTAGGAATCTGGCCGCGGCGCAGTTTCCGCTCACCATCCATCACCTGCTCGACGATCTCCGCGGAGCTCATGTTGCGTTGTAGGCCGGCCTCACCCGTGGCGCAAAACGGACAGGCCATTCCGCATCCAGCCTGACTTGAAACGCACA
>DATCXA010000355.1:0-3367 GCA_036566085.1 Propionibacteriaceae bacterium | reverse complement strand
CACACCCGCGACCGCCAGTATCGTGGCGTGCTCGGCATAGTCCGACCACCAGTTGGCCTGAGCCGCCGCGTCCGTTCCGCCGACCTCTCGAGGCAGGGCGACGGCCGCCGTCACCAGCAGCGCGACTCCTGCAAGCGTGGCGAGGATCAATGGCGCCCAGGGCACGCCCGCCCACCAGGATGGAAATGCCCGGGCGTCGCGCCAGTATGGGTAGGCAAGAAGTGGCACGACAGCCACGGCAAGGCTGGCAGCGAACAGCGGACCGAACGGCAGAATGATCGCCGCGGCGATCACGACCGCGGCTGACATCTCGACGAACAGCACGGTGCGGCGCGGGCGCTGGACGAGGGCGAAGAACACGACGACTGCGATGGCGTCCACGGCGCCAGCCACGGTGAGGAACCAACGGTTCTCCGCGGCGTGGGGATCTTCTGGCTGGAGCAGCACCCACGGCGCGGGCACAGCAAGTACCACCGCGACTAGGAAGAACAGGCCGGCGAGCGTGGCCAGTACCCGGAAGACGATCAGCCGGATGCGGTTGCCTCTCGTGGTGGTTTCGGCGATTCCGTCGGTCGATCTGGTGCTCATGTCAGTGTCCTTGTTCAATAGGGCTCCGGCCGCAACCACAGTGCGATAGCCACCCTGTAGGGCCAGGCTCCACGCGCTTAGGAGCAGATCCCCAATCACTGAGACTAGTTCCGGCACCACGCTTGCCCACATCGCCATTGGGCCCGCTTCCCTCCCGACACAGGCGTGCCAGTAAAAGGCTCACTATCTAGTGATCTTGTTCTCTGATCCTGGTCACGGAGCTCACCGAGAAAGCCAGGGCCACCGGGCTGCTGCGAGCCGACTTCGTGCCCGAAGACACATCGCCGGTCTCGATGGCCAACAGCGGAGTCGTCGCAGCCACCGCCGAGCACGCCCGAGAGAGCTCCGACCAGCTGGTCGGCTACCTCCTCCCAAGCCTTCGCTGGCTCCGCGGCCGACGAACTCCCACCGCCGGCCACCCGTGGCCCACCGGTGCCTCACGGCACCCTGACCCGCTGGCTGGAAGGCTGCGATTGCGATCAGTGCCGGGAAGCACAGAACGATGCCGCCAGGGCACGCTTCCGGCGCAAAGCCCAAAAAACGACTCCCGGCCGAGGTGCGCCTAAAGCTCCTCGATGCGATCTACAGCGGCCAGCCGTTCAGGCAGATACTGCGTGATCTTGGCCTGACCTCAAACCAGGTGTGGGGGCTCACCAAGACCGACCACGAATGGTCCGAGAAGCTGGAGGCCGCCTTGACAGCAACTCGCCGAGACGACCTCAAACACGGGACGAACGCCGCCTATGTACGTGGGTGCGTGTGCAGCGAGTGCCGAGAACACCAGCGCCTTAGGATGGCTACGAGCTGCGGCTCGCTGTAGTGCTACGCCATATCTTGGAGCCGTGAGAACCAGACGGCGCCGAGCACAGCGGCGGTTGCTGCGTTGGGTTGCTGCGCCCGGGATAGTCGCGGCAGAGATTGCGTCTGGATGGCAGCCTGATCCTTCCGTGAGTCAGCTCATCCTCGGCGCGCTGGCAGTTGTTCTCGCGGTCCTGCTGGGCATTGGCTCCGTTGAGGAAATAAAAAGTCAGCGGTGTCAAACGGGTTTGACACTTCCCGCTTGTCAACTACCTACCGGTAGCTCCCTCGCCCGCCGCGCCAACATGATGTGCGTCATCCACCGTTTTGTGGGAGCCGCATTGAAGACAGCAGAAACCACAGCAAGAACGATCCCGAGCAAGAGGAACGAAGGGGGGTTGGGCCGTGGTGCGCGTCTTCAAGGACGAGTGTCGGTCGGGCTACACGGGCGAGATTCGGCCAGGCTTCGAAGACATGCTGAGCCACGTTAGCAAGGGGCAGGCGGATGTGCTGATCACGCGCCACCATGATCGTTTGACCCGTAACTCCGATGACTTCGCGCGGCTCATGCACGTCTGTGGCAAGACTAAGATCAAGATCAGCCTGTACACGGGCGGCGAGCTGGACCTCTCCACAGCGAGCGGCGGGTACTACGGATTCATGGAGACCGGTCGATCATGGTACGAGTCGGCGATCAGGAGCCGGCGCGTGAAAGACAGCTGCCGGGCTCGCCGAGCGCACCGTACGGATCGCCAAAAGACAAGGTCAGCTGATGGTGGAGATGGTTCAGGCGGCACTGGGAGAAGTTGATCTTTCACCGGAGCAGGCATCGGCGTTCAAGGCTGCGCTGGCTCGGCAGGCACGGGAGTTGACTGCTTCACCATAAGTCCGCGGTGGGTGACTGTGGGCAAGCAGGTGATGGAATCTCGCAGGATCTGCGTCAGTCTCGACTGGGGAGCGTGCCGGTTCGGACAAGCTCTGTTGCCACGTCGCGCAGGTTTTTCTTGGTTCGTTGAGAGGCGTGGGTGAGCATCGTGAACGCCTCGTCCTCGGTGATCTTGTGCCGCTCCATCAAGACGCCTTTGGCCTGTTCGATCAAGGCACGAGAGGTCATCGCTGTGCGTAGCTGAGTGAGATCCTCGCTGGTCCGGGCTGCTGCTTCCGCATTGCCGACTGCGATCGCGACCCAGGCAGCAACCTCTTCGGCCAACTCAAGATCACTGTCGTCGACAACCCTGGGGCGTCCGCCGTAGGTGTTGAGGGCGCCGATGGTGACGCCTTGGAACGGTAGCGGCACTGATAACGAGCTGAGTACACCGTGGGCGACCACGTTCTGGGCATAATCGGGCCAGCGCTGCTCATTGCGCATGTCGTCGACAAGGAATATTTGGCCGGCCCTTCCGGCGTCCATGCAGGGTCCGTACCCACGTTCGTACTGCAACTCGTCGGCATCCAGAGCCATCTGCCCGTCATAGGCGGCCGTGAACGGCTTTTCTTCCCGGATCAACGTGACAGAGGCCGCCTCGACGCTGGGCATCGCACGGCGAGCGATTCCAAGGATCTCGGTCAAGACCTCAGAAAGATCGCGGTCGGCGACAACGACTCTTGCCAGCGCCTCATGTACCTCGTTGACGTTGTTCATCACGGGCTTCCGGTCGCCGAGCTTGAGAACTGGTATTTGGAAGCCAGCCGAGCTCGATCAGGTATCAGATGCTGCCACCCTAACGACCCTGAGGATGCACGGCCAGAGGCCTACGGCTTGAGACAGACTGGCGTGGCCTGACTTCGACTTCATCCTCCGAGTGACGCCTACCGATGGCGGCGGCCTTCTGCACGTTTGTGCGGTGGCCGCGGGATCTTGATGCCGAGATGATCGCTTGGCTCCGGTCGCTACAGCTGAAGATCATCACAATCTGTTCATGGCCACTGACGGCGTCGTGGGCGGCATGCGGACGCGGACGCGCCGCTGCTAGCCGGGTCA
>DATCXA010000324.1:0-2460 GCA_036566085.1 Propionibacteriaceae bacterium | reverse complement strand
GTTGGTGCCTGTCCGGCTCCCACCGCGGTACGGATCTTCGCCTTGTAGGGGTCGTTCTGGAAGAACGTGACCTTGATCGTTCCTTTGCCGAGCTTGTTGAACGCATCCACCGAGTCCTGCCGAATGCCTTGGTTGGGCTGGCCGGTCAGGGCCCACATGGAGGCTGTGCCGCCAGCGCCACCGCCGGTTGCAGGGGCACTGGCCGCTCCACCGGGCTGAGCAGGGCCAGACGTGCCGCAGGCGGAGAGCCCAACGGCGCCGAGGGCTGAGCCGGCCGCGAGGCCTAGAAATGTACGGCGGCTGGTGCGCGGAATTGACATCGATCCTCCAGAAGAGACAGGCAATTGCTGTGAACAGGCTTTTGCGAAAAGTTTCGAGATGGTCGAAAGATGGATCTTAAAATAGAAACTGTCCCGGTGTAGTGTCAATAGCTGCGCTCAGACATTTTTGGGCGCATATATAACAATTGGGAGCATGCCACCCGCTGGTCGGAGCCTCACAACTTGTTTAGACTGGAGGAAACAGTGTCGAAAGGACGGCCCACTCTTGCGGAAATCGCGGATGCCGCGGGAGTCTCGGTTGCCACGGTGTCGAAGGTCCTCAATGACCGCGCCGACGTTTCCCTGCAAACCCGCAGGCGGGTGCAAAAGCACCTCAGAGACTCTTATTACCGACCGGTCGGGTGGGATTCAGTCAGGCCCCGCGAGCAGAGCCGCTCCATTGAGGTCGTGGTTCCCGAGCTGCAAAACCCCTACATCATTGGCGTCTTGGCCGGTGTCACATCATCTGCGGCTGCGGAGGGGTTCGAGGTGGTCATCGGACGACTGCTCAGTTCGGATGCCTCCGTGGACAATCCGCAAGCGCTACTCAGATCCGAGCACGCTGGCGCGATCTTTGTCACCGCCGATGCGGCCAGTCCGTCGCTCAAAGCGTTGGACGAGGCTGGATTTCCTGTTGTCGTTGTCGATCCGCTACGAGTCAATGACAGCAAATGCATCAGCATCGGTGCGACCAACTTCACCGGCGGCGTCACTGCCGCCGAACACCTGCTGTCCCTTGGGCACCGGCGGATCGGGCATGCCGGCGGGCCGCACTCGGCTGACTGCAGCCATGCTCGGCTGGCCGGCTATAGCTCGGCGCTGCGTAAGGCCGGGATCGAACTCGACGAGTCGCTGGTCACCCACGGCGCCTTCACCTATGACGCTGGCAGACACGTGGCCGGGGACTTGCTAGACAGATCCGACCGGCCTACCGCGATCTTCGCCGCTAGCGACGAGATCGCCCTTGGTGTCATGGAAGAGGCGCGGCGGCGTGCCATTCGGATACCCCAAGATCTCAGTGTGATGGGGTTCGACGACACCTTCCTCGCGAGCCGGTCTGTGCCACCGCTGACCACGGTTGCCCAGCCGCTGCTGGAGATGGGCCGAGTCGCTACGCGGTCCCTGGCCCAAATGATCACCAACGATGTGATCGGCACCCGCCACATCGAACTGGCCACCCGGCTTGTGGTACGTGACTCCACAGCGCCGCTCGACGGCTGATGATCACGAGCCAATCTCCGACCTGTCAGCATTTGCCACTTCGACCTCCCACTGACAGGCCCGTCTGTCGCCAGCCGTCCTAGGACGGCTAAAGAGTGTCAAAACCGGCAGCTAACCCCGCGCGAGCCGCCCCGAGACGTCCCGCGTGGGATGGACTGTGGTTGTCTAGGCAGAGTCGACTGATCGCCGCTCAGCCCTGAGCGGCTCGGCGACTGGCTGCATCTCACCCAAGTGGCTGACATGCTCATTGAGGGCATCGAGTACCGCTTGGAACTGCACCTGCGCAACCTTGGCGAACATCCGGATGTACTCGACGTCGCGGACCGACGCATCCTCATTGCTGGTGTTCTCGGCGATGGTTGTGGCGCGGGTGACGGCACCCTTTGCAGCCATCTTGGCCTGCTCCATGACGTCGCGCTGCTGCGACCGTGCCGTCAACAGCAAGTCACGAGCAGACTGCATGGCCTCATCGATTAAGGAATCGGCAAGCTGCTGGGCCTGGTTGAGGACCGACACGGCCTGGTCGGTGGCCAATTCCCTTGGGTCTGCGTGGGCCTCCTCGAGGTCTGTCCGAACCTCCTCGACCTGTGCACGCAGCGATTGGTTTTCCTGCGTCAGGACCGCGACCTGCGTCTGGATGCCTTCGAGCTCGTCGGCGAGGCCGGTGAGGAAGGAGCGAACCTCGCCTGGGTCGACGCCACGGAACCGGACGGAGAAGTTTTTGCGACGTACATCGTGTGGATTGGTCCGGGTACGCCGTAGATCAGTCCCGCTCATGGTGTGTACCCCCGCCATGGCTACCTAGTCTCCATTGCGTCATGTAACTCCTCCGTCGGTGACGCCGCCCCCTGAAAATCGAACTGCTCGCGCCTAATGGATGCGGCGGGAACGCCTGTGGCCTCGAGGTCTTGCACCGTAT
>DATCXA010000311.1:0-6466 GCA_036566085.1 Propionibacteriaceae bacterium | reverse complement strand
TGGGACCGCGATTCTTCCCTTGTCAGGTACGGCCGAATGGCGGGCTCTGGAATGCCTGGACAGGTAACCAGGCCGGCCGAGATCGTATGGCTCAGGTCCACGAGCTGGCCGCGTGAGTTGGGCGCCGATGCCGCAGCGATGCCACGAGAACCCTTATGGGCCTCCTCGATGATCTGAAGCGACCGGAGCTGGACACTGCCGACTAGGGCCAGGCCGAGGTGCCGTACGAAGAGCTCAGCGATCTGTTCGCTCGACAGATCAGGGCCTGGAAGATCGAGCCGGAAGCCGTCTGCAGTAAGTCGACCACCGTTGGTGAACTCAACGTCAGCGTCGAAATGGGCCCGATACTCGGTCACAATCGAGGAGTCTAAGAGTCGACGTCGGGCTGCGGCGGCCGCTAACTGTTGAACACGTTCTGGGTTCTGTCGAGCCCTGACGCAACAAGTGATTCCACTGCATCCGCGGCGCGACCGATCTCGCCCTCAATGTCCTCACGCGCGCTGGCAGGGATGTCGCTGAGTAGAAAGTCGGCTGGATCCTGGCGGCCGGGTGGACGGCCAACGCCGATGCGTACCCGATAAAAGTCCCCTGTGCCGAGGGCGGCCCGGATCGACCTCAGGCCGTTGTGACCGTTGTCCCCTCCGCCGAACTTGACCCGCAGCTGGCCTACATCGATATCGAGCTCATCGTGCACAGCGATCATCTGCGGGGGCTCGAGCTTGTAGTAGGCAAGCAACCGCGTAACCGCCCAGCCAGTCTCGTTCATGAAGGTGCGTGACTTGGCCAAGATCAGCCGAGGGCCATCACCTCCAGGAGGGCCGATTCTGCCGTCTGCGACCTCGGCTCGTATGCCGCGTACGACCCGGAACCGTAACTGCATGCGTCGGGCCAGCTCCTCGACCACTCGGTAGCCGATGTTGTGCCGGTGCGATGCAAAGGCGGGACCAGGATTGCCGAGGCCAACAACCAGCCATGAGGTCATGGCATCCGCAGCTGGCAGCTAGGCGGTCTCGGACTCGGCAGGCGCCTCGTCCGGGGTCGGCTCCGCGGCCGGAGCCATAGTCGGCTCGATGCCAGCCTCTGCCTCGGCCTCGGCCAGCTCGGCCTCCATAGCCTCGACAGTCGGCGCGTTCGTGATATTGACGATCAACGTCTCCGGATCAAGATCAACCACCGTCGATCCCGCCGGAAGCTGAAGATCACGAGCCAGGATCTGGGTACCCGGCGGCAGATCTTCCACAGAAACCACGATCTGCTGCGGAATGTGCGTGGCCTCAGCCTCCACCGGAACACTGTTGTGATCAACAACGATCAACGTGTCTGGAGCGGCCTCGCCCTCGACGTGCACACGCACGTCAACGGTCACCTTCTCACCGCGCCGGACAATAACCAGGTCAACATGCTCAATGGTGTGCTTCAGCGGGTCGCGCTGGACCTGCTTGGGCAATGCAAGCTGCGAGCTGCCATTGACCTCGATCGCCAACAGCGCGTTTGCCGTACGCAACGCCAGCAGGGTCTCGTGACCGGGCAGGGAAATATGAATTGGGGCCGTGCCGTGGCCGTACAACACGGCGGGCACTTTGTGTGCGCGACGGATCCGGCGGGCAGCGCCCTTGCCGAACTCCGTACGCAGTTCGGCTGTGAGCTTTACCTCGGGCACGAAACGAACTCCTCGGAAACTTGCGTCAACAATCTCGATCAAGACTCAGCGAGGGGGACGCAGCTCGTTCGACCTAGTCGATCACGGTCCTGCGACCCTCGCCGAGGCAACCGCTCAACCTTAGCCGACAAGGCCGCATAGTGGCCAACTCGCACTGAAAATGCATCATGAGCGGCTTCTCAGAGCCCGGTTTAGGCCGTTTGGAACGCACGATCGATGCGAAATCAGGGTTTGCCCGGAGGCTAGCTGACGAACTTGGCGCCGTTACGCCTGCCCGTTGAACAGGCTGGTCACCGAACCATCCTCGAAGACCTCCCGAATCGCCCGTGCGATCAACGGGGCGATCGACAACACGGTGAGCGAATCGAAGCGACGCTCCTCTGGGATCGGCAAGGTATTGGTGACGATCACCTCTTCGAATCCCGTCGCTTTCAGCCGGTCGATGGCAGGCCCTGACAGCACCGGATGGGTGGCAGCTGCGATCACCGCCTTTGCACCACGTGCTTTCAACGCCTCCGCCGCCTGGCAGATGGTGCCTGCGGTGTCGATCATGTCGTCGACAAGCAGGCAGACGCGCCCTTCCACGTCGCCTACGACCTCGTGAACAGCCACCGTATTGACTACGTTCGGGTCACGGCGCTTGTGGATGATCGCCAGCGAGCAGTTCAACCTGTCGGTCCACATGTCGGCGACCCGCACCCGACCCGCGTCCGGCGAGACAACTGTCATTTCGGACGTGTCGTACTTAGTGATCAGGTAATCCGAAAGCACCGGAAGCGCCCACAAATGATCAACGGGCCCATCGAAGAAACCCTGAATCTGTGCTGCGTGCAAGTCCACCGACATGATCCGATGGGCGCCGGCGGTGTGAAACAGATCCGCGATCAGGCGAGCCGAAATCGGCTCGCGGCCACGATGCTTCTTATCCTGCCTGGCATAGGGATAGAACGGTGCGACAACAGTGATCCGTTTGGCAGACGCACGCTTCAGCGCATCCACCATGATCAACTGCTCCATCGTCCACTCATTGACCGGCGCACAGTGACTCTGAATCACAAAGGCGTCGCAGCCACGCACCGATTCCTCAAATCGGACGTAAATCTCAGAATTGGCATAGGTGATCGCGCGCGTCGGTACGAGCTCGACTTTCATCAGTTCGGCCACTTCGTTAGCCAGCTCTGGATGAGCGCGCCCTGAGAACAGCATCAAATGTTTATCGTTCGGGCGCTTGAGACCGCTCACGACGGCTCCTTCTGCTCCAGCGCTGCCTCTGCGGCTCGCGCGGTTTTGGTACCGGCACGTCTTCGCGCCACCCAGCCCGGCACATTGCGTTGCGGGCTGCGACTCACCGCAAGATCACCAGGCGCCACGTCGCCGGTGATCGTCGACCCAGCTGCCACGTAGACGCCGTCGGCCACCTCAATAGGTGCGACAAGTACTGAGTTGCTGCCAACAAAGGCGTAAGCGCCGACCTTGGTTGTGGATTTACGTACGCCGTCGTAGTTCGCGAAGATCACGCCTGCCCCGATATTGGCACCCTCGCCGATCACCGCATCGCCCAGATAGCTGAGATGGGGCGCCTTGGCCCCGGCTCCGATGTGAGCGTTCTTTGCCTCCACGAAGGTACCGATTTTGCCGCCGGCGCCCAGCGTGGTACCCGGGCGAAGATAGGCAAACGGTCCGACATTTGCTCCAGGGCCGATCACGCTCAGCGACGCCTGCGTACGCGTGACCACCGCGTTCTCCCCCACTTCTACGTCGATCAGTGTCGTGTCCGGACCAATCCGTGCCCCGGCTCCGACCGAGGTAGCGCCCTCCAGCGAGGTTCCGGGCAGCAAGGTCACATCGGCTGCAAGATCAACTGAGGCGTGCACCCAAGTCGTTGCTGGGTCTACTACCGTGACACCCTCACGCATCCAGCGGTGCAGAATGCGCCGGTTGACCTCGGCGTTCATGCGGGAGAGCTGCATCCGGTCATTGACACCCTCGGTCTGCCACGGGTCGTCGATCAACAGCGCGGCCACTGGCTTGCCGGCTCGGCGTACCGCAGCGGGTACATCACTGAGATAGAGCTCACCTTGATCATTCGTAGGCGCCAGTTCGGCCAGAGCGGCTTTCAAGGACGCGGCATCGAAGACATAGATTCCGGAGTTGATCTCGGTGATCTGGCGCTGAGTCTCATCGGCGTCTCGATGCTCGATGATGCCACTTACCATGCCGTCGCCGTCGCGCAGGATTCGCCCGTATCCGGTGGGGTCCGAAACCTCTGCGGTTAGTACGGTGACGACAGCTTGCTGGGTCCGATGCTCCTCGAGCAGCGCGCCAAGAGTCTCCCCGGTGAGCATGGGAACATCTCCATAAGTGACGATCACGTCGCCGCCGAGATCTGCCAACTGACCGAGCGCGACTTGAACGGCGTGTCCGGTGCCGAGCTGTTGCTCCTGCACCGTGATCAAGACATGGGGCGCGATCTCTGCAAGATGTGCTTCCACCTGATCACGAAGGTGACCGACTACGACGACAACGTGTTCGGGCTGTACCTCAGTTGCCGCTGTCACCGCGTAACTCAGCATGGAATGACCAGCGATCTCGTGCAGCAACTTGGAACGTGCGGACTTCATCCGCTTCCCCTCCCCCGCGGCCAAGATGACGACAGCCGCGACCGGCCTGGAAGCTTGGTCGGAGTGAACGGACAACAGCTGGCTCCTTACTAGCTGAGTGACGCTCCGCTCCCCGGGTAGGAGTCGAACCTACGTCGCTATTCCTGATTCAAAGTCAGGCGGGCCCTGCCGACAGACCAACCGGGGAATGTGGGGCCCGGCCAATCTTCCCATCCAGTTCGGTTGCGAGTTGCTGATTTCGAATACAGATCGCCTTGACCCCACGTGACCAACCCTTCGATCGGCCAGAGCCAAGCGTACGCATCGCGCTTTGGAACTGCATTTCCGGTTCGTCTCTATGCGGACGGTGGGTGCCCTTCGACAGGCTCAGGCACATCACCGCTGCTTTTGCGATCCGTGGCGATCTTGCGTACAGTAGTGATTCAAGCTTCTAAATCGATACAGAAACTTTAATGACCACTTCATCCGCTGTCATAAATCGGCTCTCGACCCGCGCGGCCGCCATCGCTGTCACGGTGATGTTCGTCGTCAACGGCGCGGTGATCGGCGGCTTTGGCGGCGCCCTTCCGTCACTGCGTGACAAGCTCGGCTTGGACGCCACTCAGATCGCGATCATGCTCTTCTGTGGCGGCGCTGCGGCGATTCTGTCTATGCAAATCGGGGGCCGACTCGCCGATGCGATCGGCGCCCGCGAGATCACCCTGGCAGCTGTGCCGTTCCTTACCGTTGGAATGATCATCATCGGGCTGGCGCAGCTGTATCCAGTTGCGATCGTCGGTGCCATCTTCATCGGGCTCGGCAATGGGGCCATGGACGTTGCTATGAACGCGATGGGCGTGCAAGTGGAGGCGGCTCGGCAACGGCCGATCATGAGCTCCTTCCACGCCTTCTGGTCCATCGGCAACTTCATCGGGGCAGGAGCTGTGCTGCTGCTTGCGACTGTGCTTGGGCTGAAGGGCGGTGAAGTCGTGACGCCACTGTCTATCTCGCTCGGGGTGCTTACACTCATCGGCCTCGCCATCCTGTTCAAGATCACGCCCAAAGCGGCCGTGCGGCATCACACGGTCGATGGCGTACGGACTCCAATTCCAGCGGTCGCCTGGGTGCTGGCTGCCATGGCTCTGGCCTTCGGTCTTTGTGAAGGCACGGCGCTCGACTGGTCGTCGCTCCATGTCACCGACGTGGCCGGCGTAGATCCGACAACCGGTGCGCTCGGTCTGATTGCAGTCAGCGCCTTCATGGTCGTGATCAGACTGTTAGGCGACCGACTGGTTGCCCGTTTCGGGCGGCGAGCAGTCGTCCGCTTTGGCGGCCTTTGCGCGGCTCTTGGCTATCTGACAGTCACGCTGGTGAGCAGCCTGCCGTCACTCCTGCTTGGTTGGGCACTGGTCGGCTTCGGTGTTGGCATGATCGCACCGCAGGTCTACGCGCTATCCGGGCACATCGGCGGAGGCAGAGCGCTCGCCGTGGTCGTCACGTTCGGCTATGCGGCGTTCTTGATCGGTCCGGCTTTTGTGGGCTTCTTGGTCAATCAGCTTGGCATCCATCACGCCATGGCTGTGCCTGCGTTGCTATCCGTCGGCATTATTGCGCTCGCATCGACCATGCCGCGCACCGACATCGGTCTCAGTCAGGCCCCATCCGGCTCGACTACTCACTAAATCTCGACGTCAAGACTCTTCACGTCTAAGCTCCGGTTGTGACCGGCCAGCCGACTCGGGACGAGGTCGACACCATTGTGGAGGCTTGGCGACGGGAGCGTCCGGATCTTGATCTTGCGCCGATGGAGGTGCTGTCGCGCATTAGTCGACTGGCTCGCCACCTCGACCGGCTGCGTGCCAACGCGTTCAGCGCACATGATCTGGAGTCCTGGGAATTCGACGTACTGGCTGCCTTACGCCGCACCGGCCCTCCGTACCGCCTTTCACCGGGTCAGTTACTCCGCGAAACCCTTGTCACGTCCGGAACGATGACGAACCGGGTGGACCGGCTTGTCGAGCGAGGGCTGGTAACAAGACAAGATCACCCGAATGATCGGCGGGGTGTTCTGGTTGAGCTGACCGACGCTGGCAGGGATGCGGTCGATGCGGCGTTGGCTGAGCTGATCGCGGCAGAGCGCCAGATCATGGCTGTACTGGATGTTGCGGAGCATGATCAACTGACCCGAAGCCTGCGGCTGCTACTC
>DATCXA010000297.1:0-3301 GCA_036566085.1 Propionibacteriaceae bacterium | reverse complement strand
TGGCGGCGGTCTTGAAAACCGCTATGGCTGGTGACAGTCATCGTGGGTTCGAATCCCACGCCCTCCGCTCACCCTCCGGGAAACTGGTCGTTGAGGTCGGTTGGCGACCGTTGGAGTCCGGTGCCGACCGTCAGCGAGTGCCGTCTCGGGCGCATATGGGGTACGAGGTCGGAGTGTCTCTGTCAGGAGTCGTCTGGCCTGCCGTTCGGGCCAGAAGTACCAAAGTGACTCAGCCTTCGAGCGGCGCGTGGCGAGACCGACCCGGGTTGACGGACCAACGCTGAGTAACCAAGATAGCCGCTTCGCGCTTGGTCAGTTGGTCACATCTCTGCGGCTGTGGATGAAGCTGTGCACAACCTGTGGGGTTTCTGTGGATGGCACACCACAACATGTGGACAACGATAACGTTGCATGGGTCTGCCTCACCCGCTACGCTCTTGCACTGAGCGTGACAGACCCCGACCGGGGTCGTCACCCAGCCGGGGTCTCTCGTGCATTGGCGTGCTTACGAGACTACCGGGCCGGGCGCTGGACGTACAGCGTGCCGTTCCGGGCTGGGTGGCCAGCTCGGAACGGAGGTGAGGGTCCATGGCGAACGTTGCGGTGAATCCGGGCGAACCGGCGCCGAAGTCCGGTCAGTACCGACCGGAAAAGGGCGGTCCGGAGGTCACGGTTCCGAAGGGACACACGATGCCACCCTCCGCGCGGCCGAACAGCCCGTGGGTCCTGGTTGACCCGAGTAAGAACAAGAGCGGCAGGTAGTCGCTGACACCGCGGCCGGGGTCCCTGCGTCGGGACCTCGGCCGTTTCACCACCTCGGTGGCAAGCTAGTGCGGCAGCAGCGATCGCCGCGGCCTTGTTCATGTTGGCGCCTGCTGCTCGGATGCCCGTTGTGGTCGGGCGCCGTCTGCCTAGAGCGTGTCTCGTAACTATTGGGGTGTGGGTGGTGCCTTGGGCTGGGGTGCTCACCCGGTGAGGGCGAGGTTGTGTAGGTGGGCTACGCCGGTGGTGGCCCAGTAGACGCCGTGTCCGCGGCGGTCTTTACCCCGAACAACGGTGCGAGTTGGCCCATCGTCAGGTTCGTCCGGTAGTACGTCGCCACCAACAACACCCGATCGGCCCCTGGGTAAGGACCACTGCCGGCCGTTCACCCCGTCGGCCACCGCCCGACCGCCCCGACGTCCAACCGCCGCGACCAACCGCCCGAACGCCCGCGGCGGCACCCCGGCGAACAACTCCACCAACTCCGGCCGCTCCGCAGTGATCACCCGGTCCACAACCCGACATCATCCCCCACACCAGCCAGACCTACGAGACAGGCTCTAGGAGCCGTCTCGTAATGCGATGTTCGCGGTCGTCGTGTGACTAAGGCGGTGCAGTCGTTGCGGTTGCCCGGCAGTGGACGGCCGACCGCCAGCACCAGCCAGGTGTCGACCTTGATCGGCACCTGCAGATCGGTAGTTCTTGCACGACGCCGACAGCGTCCTGTCACGGGCGGGAACCAGCGTGCCATCCACGATGAGGACCTGCCGAGGACCGGCATTGTGCTTGGCCGGGGCCAGGGGCCAACATCGGCGACGGATCCCACGATGCCCGAGCGCGAAGCGCTCGTGTGCGGCGCGCGCTGACGCGTTCATCACGTCTGCCGCTTGACCACAGTCGTGATTGGGTGCCATATTTCCAGAGGAGCCATATCAATCGTGAATCCCGGATGAACAGGGTCGAGTATGAGCACCGGTCGCACTCCTTCGGGTAGCTCGGGCGAGCGAGAATCATGGGCGGACAGAGCTGCGGAGACTGCCATAGATGCCGTAGTCCCATGGCACATGCCGGCCCGATCGCTCGCACTTTATGCACGATGGTGGCAACTTGAGAACTGGCTGCGACAGTTGGCTTATACAGAGTTGAGAGCGGCGCACGGCATTTCATGGGTTACTCATGTTAAGACGGCTGCAGGCCGATCCGCAGGGAGACAGGCCATAGACTCAAGGTACGTCCACATGGCAAGTGTCGACGGCGATAATCCTATTGCCTACCTTGACTATAAGGAACTATGCCGATTGATAACTAGTAACTGGGAATTGTTCGACTGTGCGCTTTTTGATAAGGAGTCATGGGAGGCTCGTCAGAGCGAACTTCTTCAGATTCGCCATCGCATTGGTCATATGAGGAGGCCGCATGAAGACGATCTGAACAGAATCGAGCAGATTCTACGTGACCTAGAGCGTGGCACGTTCATTACCCTCGCATCCTACAATCGCCGGTATGTGCCCGATCCTAGGAAAAATTCTGACCCAATTACCGTGGCATGGATTCGTGAAGAAGATTCGACAGCCAAAGACCTCATAAACCACGCCGCTCGACAGTACGAGATCCAAACCGAAATCGAGGTGAGTCGGCGACCGTGGGCTGAATGGCAAGATAATCTCGCCTGTGCTCGCGGGATATTATGGCATGTGCAATTCCGTGCGCGGGATCGTGCCATAGATATTCGATCTCTTTGGTATAGTTCCTATATAAAATCAATTCGGCCATTGATCGTTCATATGCTTTCGGGTCATCCGGGACAAGTCGAATTCACGTTCAGTGCCGTCGACGATCCTCGGCAAATCAGTGATGCGATCGAGCAAACGCTTAAGGGAGTATTGAGAGCGTCGGCCGTGGATCGCTCATCGGATTATGATGAACGGAGAGCCGAGTGGTCGCGTGGGCGAGATATCGACTTTCGAGTACTTATGGAAACCGGATGGAACATTGTAGACGTAACTACCTTACCCATTACCAATTTCAACGCCGGAGGTAGTGTGGCCTCCGCTCCGGAGTGGTGAGGTCACACTCGACGCCGGCTGAAGCCACTCGTACGCATTGGAAGACGGGCTGGTCCAGTCATGCTCGTGTATGGGCGTACGCCAGCGAAGGGAACCGCGTTGCTCCTCGCCCGCCCCGACAGTGACTGGCTCCCGGCCGACCGCCACCGATACTGAGGAAGGCGCAGAAGCTGCGGAGGAGCCAGCACCATACCCAGGGGATCTGTCTGCCGAAGGAACAGGCTGACGGGGGAGCCGGGGCATGGTCAGGTGCTGTGGTCGGATGTCCGCAACTGGTACGTCGCGGCGATCGGTCCCGACCGGGCGGAAGCTGATAAGGCCCCGGGTGTGCTGGCTCGGGCAGGGGTTCATCGGTCGGCGGAGGGCGTTCAGGGTCGACTGACGGATAGACGAACCGTCTCGGCGGCGTGCTGGCCGATCCGGCGGGGTCAGCCGGCGTAGCGGTGGCGGCGGGCGGGGAGCCGGTCGGGGTC
>DATCXA010000294.1:0-6617 GCA_036566085.1 Propionibacteriaceae bacterium | reverse complement strand
CAGCCCGTTCGGAAACCGTGCGATGCAGTCGTCCCTGACGGTAGGACCGCCCGCACGGTGGATGGCGCCGTCGACGCCACCGCCGTCGACGCGCATCGTGTTGTTCGCGGTGTTGACGATGGCGTCGACGGTCAGGGTCGTGATGTCCCCACGGACGACGATAATGTTCGGCACGAGATCATTCTGGCGGTGTCCCCTGACACTTTGCGCACTAAATCCCGCCAGATCTCGATAGCGCTCAAACTCAGCGACATCTGGCGCCGCGAGTCGCGAACCCAGTGGGTCGCCATCGGAGGCGTAGCCGGGTACGAGGGCGGTGCAGTGTGTGAGCCAGTGTGGCTGCGGGCGGCGTACGCGCTTCATGAGCGGAGCACGGATCTGGTCGGCGATCTTGGCGCGCTAACACGCTCGGGATCCTCGATATCGTGTGCCTCCAGCGACCTACAAGGCCGAACATCACATTATGTCCAGGCCTTATCTCCGATAGTGAGCCTGCAAGGACTGACTGCCTCTTTGACATTGGGAGGTTGGTCGTGGCTCGCCGGCCCGACGTATTCGTCCAACCGTTGACCATGGAGGAAGGCCGGAAGTGCAGCGAATCGCGCGCAGCGCAAAGGTTCCTGTCAAGTTGCGAGGGCGATCGTAGTGATGATGTCCAGCCAAGGCCAATCCGTCCCGGACTTTCAACGAGAAGGATTCGACGCGATGGACCCAAAATGGGACGGGGGCCGTCCTCCGGCGATCAGTCCGGAGGTGCGTGAGCCCATCTGCCTGATCGCCAGGACGGTCACCGCCGAATGGGGTATCACCGGCCACTTCACCTGGGGCCTGTGCACCCTGGCCGGGCACCTGATTGGCCCGGGACGTGATGGCGGCGATCAGCCGTGAGCATCTGCGGAGGATCCTTCGAGCGAGTGGGGTGAGCTGGCAGAGCCCTCCGATGGGCGGGTGATCTGTCTCTACGAGTTCGGGCCACTCAACTTGATGCCTCGCAGGACCAAGCGGATTGGAGCACGTTCAGGGTTTTGGACATTTCATACATATCTTAGTTCTGCCCCAGATATCTGTCGTTGACGTCGCGTTGCGCGAGTTGGTTCACGAGTGTGGCTAGACCCTTACGTTAGGGAATCTTGACGCTGGGGCGGGCTCAATCGATGCTGATTAATTGCCGCAGCGGATCTGTCTCGGAAGGGGCCAAGCGTGCAGGATGACGCCACGCGGGCGCATTATGACCGTCTCGCGGAGGCCTACGACGAGAACTGGGCGTACAGCCCGGCGTTTATCGCATGGATGATCAAATGTATCGTCGAGCGACTGGGTATCGAGCCTGACGATACGGTTCTCGATTTGGGGAGTGGTACCGGCTTGTACGCACGGGAGCTTGCTGAGCACGCACGCTTGGTGGTCTGTGTTGATCCGTCGGCTCGGATGCTGGCGCAGATCCCGAGTGACGAGCGGCTGGTGCCGGTGCAGGTGGGCGCGGAGGACGTGGCGTCGGGATCGGTGACGCTTCCAACTGCTGCCTACGACGTGATGCTGTTGAAGGAAGTCATTCACCACGTCCAGGACCAGGGTCGGGTCATCAACGGTCTGACCCGTCTGCTCAAGCCTCGTGGTCGCATCCTTGTGGTCATGCTCCCGACGACGATCGCCTACCCGTTGTTCGGTGAGGCGTTGAAGCTGTTTGAGGAGCGGCAGCCCGATCCGGCGGATATCGCCTCGGCCATGGTCGATGCGGGTCTGGATGCGACGGTGACCTATGAGGAGTTCGGGCTGCGTTTTACGACCGAGCGCTATCTGGGGATGCTGCGCAGCCGGTATATGTCGCTGCTGTCCAGCTTCGATGATGATGCGTTGGAGGCCGGGATCGCAGAGATTCGCCGCGAGCACCCGGGGCCGTACGTCGAGTTTCCTGATCGGTTTGCCTTTGTGCTGGGGGTCGCCGGGTGACCGCAGAGCTGGATAATCGCTTGCTGCAGTTGCAGAACGAGCTGGGCGACCACTCCCGGATCGCCCGTTATCTCGGCCTGGATTTTGAACGGCCCATCCAGTCACTGGGGGACGGTTACCCGGAGAATTCGATCGCTCTGGTCGGGAAGATCAGTGAGAGAATCCTCAAGCAGTTGTGGCGGCACCACAATGTTCCCGGGGATCCAGGCGGCAAGGCGCTCAGCGAGCTGATCAAGGGCGCCCAGCCATACATCCGTAGTGCCGCCGTCCTGGACGCCCTCCGCGACATTCAGCGGCTGCGCAACCGGTCCACCCACGATGGCTATGAGGTGGCCGAGGAGGACGGGCTGACAGCGGTGCGCCGACTGCTGGATGTGCTGGCCTGGTTCAGCAGTACGGGCAGCGGGGTGTTGACCGGTGATGTGCCCAAGTTGGCCCCGGAGGTCGCTGACAAGGCGGATTTCCTCGCCGGACTGTATTTGACGTTGGAGTTCCGGCCGATCAAGCGGTTCGAGTTGTCTCGACACACGGTCTATCAGTTGTTCTGTCGTGAGCGGGGTCTGCGCAGCGAGTACGTGGAGCTGCTGCTAAGCCGCAGCGTCCATGAGGTCGTCCAGGTGCTGGAGACTACGGGTGGTGAATTGCTGCAGACCCGGCTGCCGAAGCTGACCCGGTTTTTGATTCTGGAGCAGAACGGGATTGAGCGTGCCCCCGATCTGCTGGGTGTGGATTACCGGGTGGTGTCCTATGACCGGTTCATGGACGCCTTCGTCGATCTCGACCGGCATCTGGCCGACATTTTGGCCGCCTATCCGCAGTTAGAGGATCAGGAGGAGGTCACGATCTCGGGCGATCTGCTGACCACCGATGAACGCTCGGGCGAGCAGCGGATCTCTCGTGTCGGAGCGGCCGACCAGCTCCTGGACGTCTTAGCGGCGGACGGTGGGAACCTTCTAATCGTCGGCCGGTCGGGTAGCGGCAAGAGCACGCTACTCAAGCAGTTGGTGACCCGGTCGGCGCTGGCGAGTCGGCGCCGGTATCGGTTCTACTTCGACATGAGCCTCAAAGGCAGAGATGAGGAGTTTCGCGACTTCGTCACGCGGGTCCTAGCGCCGTACATGGTGGTCGAACGGGCGTACGTCTTCAACGTGTTCCACTACTTCGCCCGGTCGGGGTCGGTGGTGGCCGCGCTGGACGGTATCGACGAGGCTGTACCGGAGATGACGCTGGATGGGTTCTTGACGCTGTTCACTGAGCTGGCTCAGGTCTTGTCCGCCGAATCGGTGGTCATCACAACCTCACGGGTCTCTTTCCTTGAGGACTCCCCGCAGGTACGCAGGCTGCTGGATGGAACCGCCCTGGTATCGGAGAAACTCGTCCAGCACCTGCACGCCCAGGGCGTCGATCCGCTCCGGGTGCCGCGATTCTCGGCCCTGCGGCTGCACGATGTGGTCCCTGCCCGGGCGACTCCCGCTTCGCCACTGGAACTGCGACTGGCCCGTGAACTGGGAGTCGCCGAGGGCAGATCACATCTATCGGAATTGGTGTGGGCTCACATCGTTCAAGTGGCCGCCGGCATCGACGTGAACGCGATCGTCGCCTACTTCGGCGCGGCGTTTCTGGCCGGGCAGGCCACGTTCTCGCTGGTGGACATCGTCAATGAGTTGGGCATCGGCTTGTTCGAGGGAGGAAGGCTCACCTATGAGGCGTTCAGGCTGGGCCCTTTGTTCCGGCCTGTCAGCGGGTCTGCCGTGGCATTTCTGCACTCGGCGTACCAGGAACTGCTGGCGGCCAGGTTTCTGTGCACATCACCGCAGCTCGGGAAGCACCCCCGGCTGACCGAGCAGACCCGCGAATTCCTGTCCCGCCGGACGACGAACCCGACGATCAGCGACGACTGCGTCCTGCCAGTCGGCACCTACCTGGTCGGGCCGAGTCATCACCTCATGCTGCGACGTATCGAGCAGCCGGTCCGCTTCGACCGGTACGCGGTAACGGTCGGCCGCTACAACCACTTCCTTGAGGCCGTCCGCGAGCAGGGGTCCGCACAGTGGGATCATCCGGACAAGCCGCCGGAGTACTCCCATGAGCCATGGCTGGAACGCCTGCGAGTCCAGGATTACTTCACTAACCCCGCGTACGAGATGTACCCCGCCATCTGCATCAACTCCTGGAGCGCGTACGCATTCGCCCGGTTCGAAGGCAAGCGGCTGCCGACCTCGGTGGAGTGGGAGGCTGCGGCCCGGGGCGCCGACGGACGGTTGTTCCCCTGGGGCGACGACATCGACCTGGACATCGTCAACTGCGCCGACGCATGGAGCGGACAGCCACTGATCACCTACGAGGCGTGGCGCCAGGAACTCGACCGTGGACGACTCGCCCAAGCTCTGCCTGGTCCCGTCGACGCGCATCCGGGCAACGTCTCACCATTCGGCGTGCGAGAGATGGCTGGCAATGTCTGGGAGATCACCGCGACCGTCCTGCCCGACCGCAACGAGGTCGTCATCTGCGGCGGCTCCTTCGACAACCCCTACCGGGCGCTGCAGACCTCGTCCAAAGGGCTGTTCTCACGCCGAGGCTGCAGCAACGCCGTCGGGTTCCGCTGTGTGGAGGACCTATGACCGACGCCGCACGCTTCGGGATCATCGTCGATCGCCTCCCGATTGGCAGCGGCGCGTCCGGCCGCCAGGGCACCTACGTGGTCCGCGACGCCGAAACCGGAAACCATTACTCGTTCATGTACGCCGACATCGTGACCGAAGGCTTTCGTACTATCCGTACCGGCGAACGTGTACGGTTCCTGCCCGACCCGGAAGACCCCGAACGCGCCTCGTATGTGATCCGCCTTGATCTCCCCGGCGTCGAGGATTATTACCCATGACGCGGCTGGCCCGGCAAGCCTTGGTCGCGGTCTACGAAGCCCGCTTCCCCACTGCGCCGAACTGGCAGCCCGGACCGCTGCCCTTCCGTCACCGCGACATCCGCGCCGACATGTCCGCTCGCAGCAGCTACTACAGCGATCAGACCAGCCGCATTCTGTACGGAACACCCGAACAACCCCGACGCTGGCACCGCGAACTCCACCAGACCGACGGCGGGACAGAAGTCATCGGCGTCGAGGCGCTCTGCGTCACCGGCGAGACCGACGCCCTCGGTCTGATCGCTATCCACCTGCGGACGACTGGCAACCCGATGACCACGCTGAGAAGCCTTGCCCGCCGCCGAAACGCACCACCGCCGGCGTTCGATCCCCAGGGACTCGTCGAAGGCCAAGCGAAGATCGACACCACACGCACACCGTCCTCGCTCGCTTTAATAGTCCCCACCAAGCGCGGCCTGCCCCGGCTGTACCCTTGGCCGCGATATCGACGCTGGCCCGCAGCCAACCAGTGGCTATGGGCCCTGGCATCGCGCACCACCCTGGCCGACTTCCCGCCCGACCCGCGCAACCTCGAACCCACCGACAACGACATCATCCGCCTATCGGTGGACTGGCACGGGGCACTACTGCGCGACGGCATCGGCTTCGTCGGACTACGCCCCGACCGCGGCGAAAACGACCCGTTCTTCGGGTACGCCGAACTCTACGCACGCTCCATCTACCTTGATGCGGTTCTCCTCGGTCTGCTCCAGAAACAGGCCATCGACCGCCTGGAAGAACGCCTGGTCACGGTGCTGGATGGCCACCCACCCGATAACCGCGACGGACGCATGGCCGAACTCGAGCGCGACGTCGGCCGGTTCCGCCACCTGCTCTGGCGCCAGCACCTGACCACCCACGGCATCCCGAACCTGATCCTCGCCGCCTACCACCGCCAACACGCCCTGCGGGACCGATTTGACCAGATTCTCACCGAGATCGCCGACTTCAACCGCCTCGCCCGCGACGACGAGAACCGGCACGTCAACAGCGCCACCGTGCTCTTCACCCTAACCACCGTCCCGGCCGGCATCGCCCTCGGCGTCATGCAGGTCCTAGGTTCCCAAAGACCCCTCGACTTCGCCATCGCCACTGCCGTGGTCGCGACGGTAACAGCGCTGCTACTCCGTACCCGCTCGGCCAGAATGGCGCTGCGAGCGCTCCGCAACCGATTCACGCAATAGCGATACACGATACGTGACAGTCTGCTTGTCGGAGTCTGAACGGCGCCAAGGGCGGTCTTCAGTAGGTGAATCTTGGGAGTCGAGTCGCCTTCGACGGGCTCAACCGCCCGCCAGAGATGTCCGACGTGTGAACGATCTCGATGTTGAGCAGCCGCGTGTGCTCACGTAATCGACCAGCTCCCGGTCTGCACGGGGAGAATTCGGCGTCCGTGAGCTCAAGCTGTTGTCGCAGGGACCATCCCCGCGTGCGCGGGGAGCACTGGGTGTCTCCGGTGTCGTACGGATGGCGACCGGGACCATCCCCGCGTGCGCGGGGAGCACCACGTGACCCTCACCTCGTCCGACGCCGACAAGGGACCATCCCCGCGTGCGCGGGGAGCACAGGGGAGGCCGTGTGCCGAACATCCGCGTGCCTGGACCATCCCCGCGTGCGCGGGGAGCACGTGCGGTGCGACGAGCTGGATTGCGACGCGCAGGGACCATCCCCGCGTGCGCGGGGAGCACATCCCGGGTGGTGTCGAGTGCCTGCCAGGTCAAGGACCATCCCCGCGTGCGCGGGGAGC
>DATCXA010000257.1:0-5485 GCA_036566085.1 Propionibacteriaceae bacterium | reverse complement strand
TGGCATCAGACCTCTCGGATAGGCCAGATGCTGGACCCGATCGCGGACCGCCTCTACATCCTTGCGGTCCTGTTAGGCCTCGCTCTGCGAGGGATCATTCCGTGGTGGCTGGTGGCGATCGTCGTAGGTCGAGATGCGGTGATCGCATGTCTGGTGCCAATCCTGAAGACAAGGGGTTTCTCGTCGCTGCCGGTGCACTTCCTCGGCAAGGCCGCCACGTTCAGCCTGCTGTACGCCTTCCCACTGGTGTTGCTCGGCTACGGTGAGCAGGGCTGGCTGCAGCTCGCCTGGGTGTTGGGATGGGCGTTCGCGATCTGGGGCACAGCCTTGTACTGGTATGCCGGAGGCCTCTATATTGCCCAGACTGTTCAGCTTGTCCGCACCATGCCGGCCCTCGACCGCCACGACAGCCGCGGCGTAACCGGCTAGCGGCCGGGGAGCGTCTTCTTCAACCGGATGACGACTACATCCGCGCGGCGTCGAGCACAGCGTCGCAGCCAAGCTCCCGGCGCGACCGCACCAACGCCGATGCCCCCGACCGGTCAAGCCCAAACCGGTCGAGACCAGACCGGTCAAGCCCAGACCGGCCACGCGCCGGACGCCAGCATGGATCTGCTCAATCAGATCATCCGGCAGCCCATGGATCCCGACTACGCGTTCGCGGCGGTGGGAAACGAGTCCCCGCAAGGACGTTGGAAGCTTGGCGTATTGGCGATGATCATCGGTGCGCTCTTCGCGGTGGCGGCACTTCAGACCACCCGCGCCGCGCCTGCGTTGCAGTCCGAGCGTTCTGAACTGATTAGTCGCGTCCAGACCGCCGAACGCGAGCAGGATGAGCTACGCGGCAGAGTCACCTCCCTGACGGAGGACATCGCAACGCTGCGCACCGCGGCGCTGGGGGACGACGATGCGGCACGGCTCGTGGAAGCCCAGATCAGCACGCTCGATCCAGTCGTCGGCAATACTGCGGTCACTGGTCCCGGAGTACTGATCGTCGTGGACGACTCGCCGTCGGCAGCAGCTGATGCTCGCGATCGGGTGCTCGACATCGACCTCCAGGTGCTGGCCAACGGCCTCTGGGAGGGCGGCGCGGAGGCAATTTCGATCAATGGGCATCGGCTCTCAAATCTGACGGCCATCCGCAGCGCCGGTGATGCGATCACGGTCGACTACCGATCCTTGACCCGGCCGTATCGGGTGGAAGCGATCGGAGATGTGCGTACGCTGCAGGCTCGTTTTGTTGAGTCTTCGGCGGGCGCGTGGTGGAATGACCTGGCCCAGAACCGGCGAATGAGATACGAGATCAGTGACGTGAAGCAGCTCGATCTGGCAGCCGATCCTGGCATTGTGCTCCGTCATGCGGGGAGGGCGGCCTCATGATCCCGCTTGTTGGTTTGCTCGCCGGGATCGTTATCGGCGTTGTCCTGGAGCCCTCGATTCCCCAGATTCTTCAGCCATATCTCCCTATCGCGATTGTTGCCGCAATGGACGCACTGTTCGGAGCTTTCCGGGCGTACCTGGAAGGCACGTTCACCGATCGGATCTTCATCGTGTCGTTCATCTCCAACGTCTTGATTGCGGCGGCGATCGTTTACGTGGGCGACCAGATCGGCGTGGGCTCGCAACTGGCAACTGGTGTCGTTGTTGTCCTCGGCATTCGTATCTTTACCAATGCCGCTGCGATTAGGCGGGCGCTGTTCCATGCCTGATAAGCAGTCCGTCGACCGTCAGGCGGCGGCGCAAGAACCGGCGCTCCGGCACCGGCGGCATCGCCCCCGGCCGCACAATGCGGTGTCTCGACGGATCAGCTCGCTTCGACGCAGCCAGCGACGGCTGGCTGGCGAGGAACAATCCGCTGTCTCCAGGCCGGTCGCTTCCCCGGCCGACGACGCATCGGCACCTCCTCCGCCGACGAACGCGGCCCAGAACGCTCCCGAAGCTGCCCGCAGCACGCGTGCCCGGCTGCGTGCCTCACTGCTACATCCCGGACGCGGCCAGATTCTGGCGGCCTTGATCTTGTTTCTCGTCGGGGCAGCCGGTGCCATGCAGATCCGCATCAATGCGACGGACGACACGTATGCGTCCGCTCGGCGCGAGGACCTGATCCAACTGCTTGATGGATTAAGCGCGGAGTCGCGACGGCTCGAGGGTGAAATCACTCAGCTCGAACAGACCCGGAGCAATCTTCAGTCGGGGGCCGGCACTCAGCGGGTCGCTCGACAGGAGGCTGAAAAGCACCTCTCCGAGCTCTCGATTCTTGCGGGCACAGCACCGGCCGAGGGGCCCGGAATCCGCATGCGGATCGCCGATCCGAAGGCAGCAGTCGACGCCGGCGTGGTGCTCGATGCCGTGGAGGAGATGCGTGATGCCGGCGCAGAAGTGATAGAGGTGAACAATACGATCCGGGTTGTTGCATCGACCTGGTTTGGCTCCGATGCTCGCGGACTACTTATCGACGGCGCGCCGGTCACCCGCCCAATCACGTTGGAGGTCATCGGGGAACCGCACAGTCTGGAGGAGGCTGCCCGGTTCCGAGGCGGAATCGTCTCCGAAATAACCGGGCCGCGGATCGGGGGGCAGGTGCAGATCGAGCAGGAGAACCGGGTCGTGATCGAGTCCTTGCATGCGACAAGCGAGAATCAGTACGCTCGCCCCGCGTCCGCGCCGCCAACCCCTCGGTGAGCAAATCATTCGGTGACAACGTGATTTTTTTGAGGAGCCTGATGTCGGACTATCCCGAAGATCTGAAGTATTCAACCGAGCACGAGTGGGTTCGCAGCGGCAATGGCAACAGCGTCCGGGTGGGTATCACCGAGTACGCGGCTGACCAGCTAGGGGACATCGTGTTCGTCACTCTCCCTGAGGTGGGGGACACCGTTGCAGCCGGCGACGCGTGCGGCGAGCTGGAATCCACCAAGAGTGTCTCGGACATCTTCTGCCCGGTGCCCGGCGTGATCACCGCCGTTAACCCGATGCTCGATCGCCAGCCCGAGACCATCAACACCGATCCGTACGGAGACGGCTGGCTCTTCGAACTCGAGCTGGATGAATCTGCAGATTTAGAGGATTTGTTGGATGCTGATTCTTACGCTGAGCAGGTGGGAGCTTGAGTCCGCCGATCTACCGCATACGGGCTTGCGTTTGGTCCTAAACTCTGCATCACGCCTCGAGCGTTCGAGGCTGTAAACGAAAGCCGAAGTAATGCCGTTCTGTACCAACTGTGGACATGAGAACCCAGAGGGGAGTAACTTCTGCGGCCAATGTGGCTCGGCGCTAGTTCCTGGTGCTGCCCGAGCCGCGACCCCCGAGAAGGTGCCGACCGGCGACACGACCAAGGCGATGCCCGCGATGGTTGAGGAGCGTGACACGGACTCGCTGACGGCCGAAGATGAGGCTGCCGTCAATGCGTTGCCGCATGGCTCGGCGCTGCTGATCGTCCAGCGTGGGGCGAACGCCGGCAGCCGATTCCTGCTGGATATCGATGTGGTCACCGTCGGACGACATCAAGATTCTGACATCTTTCTGGATGACATCTCGGTGTCCCGCCGTCATGCGACGTTCACCCGTACTCCGGAGGGCACAGTGGTCCGGGACGTTGGCAGCCTGAATGGCACCTATGTCAACCGCGACCTCGTCGATGAGCGCCTGCTGCGGAATGGAGATGAGGTACAGATCGGCAAATTCCGCCTGGTGTACTTCGGGAGTAATCGGGCCGCGGAGTAGCCCGGCTTGATATGTCGAAACCAGCCGAGTCTGCGGGCACTGCGGGCGCCGAAGCTCGCGCCCGGGGAGCGGACACCTCAGTCGCGTCCGTCGCCGAGCCGCGGCTCAGACAGCCAACTCGCAGCATCGGTCAGATCATGGCGATTCTGCAGACCGAATTTCCAGAGATCTCCATTTCCAAGATCAGATTCCTGGAGTCCGAGGGCCTGATCAGTCCACCGCGCGCGCCTTCGGGGTATCGCCGATACACCGAAGGTGATCTGGAACGGCTCCGTTATGTGCTGTCCGTGCAGCGCGAGCATTACCTTCCGCTGAAGGTCATTCGTGAGCATCTTGAACAGATTGACCGCGGCCAACCCCCACTGAGTTTGAGCGGCCAAGGCGGCTCGACCGGCAACGGTCTAGCCGGCGGTCCGCCCAACAGTGGGCTCAGCAGTGGACCCAATGGTGGCCTCAATAGTGGACACGGCACGAACGCCTCGGCACCGACGGCGAAACAGCCGGTCAGGCTCACCCGCCAAGAACTGTTGGATGCAAGCGGTCTGACCGAGACTGCGCTCAGCGAGCTGGAGAGAACCCAGATCGTGCTTACCCGGCGCGGAACCGCTCACTACGGCAGGGACGCCCTGACGCTGGCCATCGCTGCCCGACGGCTGGCTGAGTACGGAATCGACGGACGCCATCTGCGCGCGTTCAAGTTGGCTGCGGAACGAGAGGTCGGGCTCGTCGAGCAGGCGATCGCACCGTACGCGCGACGCGCCGGAGGCAATCGCGATGTCCCGGGAGACGTGACACAGCTAGTGATCAGCTTCCATGCGGCGCTGGTACGCACTGCCATGGAACGCAACGTTTTTGGGTGATCGCTCGCTTCCGCTCGTTCCTCCTCAGCACGGCGGTGCGCGATTTCCGACACTCATGCCCCATGCGCGACGCGCGCTCTCGTGGACGGGGGTGATCTTGTAGCTGGCCACTGTCGAAGTAGTGTTGTCGCATGCGCGAGCTCGATGTGGTGGGTGTCCGAGTCGAGATGCCGTCGAACGCTCCGATGGTCTTGTTGCGCGAGGTGGGCGGGACTCGTTATCTCCCCATCTGGATTGGTGCGGCAGAGGCGGCTGCGATTGCAAATGCCCAAGAGGGGATCGTTCCGCCAAGGCCGCTCACACACGATCTGATGGTCGATACCCTTACGACGTTGGGCCACCGGCTGACCGAGGTGCATATCACCGAACTCGAAGGTGGCACTTTTTACGCGGTGCTGCTGGTTGACGGAATCGAGATCAGCTCGCGCCCGTCAGATGCCATCGCTCTCGCGCTGCGCGTAGGCTCCGACATTTACTGCGCTGAGGATGTGCTTGACGAGGCCGGCATCGAGATTCCGGAAGCCGAAGATGACGAGGTGGAGAAATTCCGGGAGTTCCTCGATCAGGTCAATCCCGATGATTTCGTCACTGGCGAAGAGCCAAAGTCCTAGTCAGCAGCAACACTCAAGCTCAACCTGAGGTTCTTGTCCGGAATGTTGCGATTCTGAGAATTCTCTCGCATACGGGTTAAGACTTGGTCTCGGCCAGCTGGACTCGGCGTTGTGGTCGTTGACCCGCTTAGGCCGCTCGTCATAGGTTCGTCAATGTAATGCCGACCGTGGAATTACGCGGAGGGAACTCATCCGGGTCCCCCTCTTCCCATCGCAGCAACTTGATTCGCCAGAATCACTCGGCAGAATCCGGAGGCAACACGTGAGTAGCAGCGACGCATCAGCAGGGCC
>DATCXA010000241.1:0-4098 GCA_036566085.1 Propionibacteriaceae bacterium | reverse complement strand
CGTACACCATGTCGAGCGCGATTTGGCGTTGCTCGTCGGGGATCCGAGCCATAGGAATGATCTTGGCGGCGTGCACGATTGCCGAATCGAGGCCAGCGTCAATGCACTCATTCAGAAACACCGAGTTGAGCACCACGCGGGCCGCGGGATTGAGGCCGAAGGAGACGTTGGACAGGCCCAGCGTCGTCTGCACGTCCGGGAACAGGCGCTTGACCTCGCGGATGGCCTGAATGGTCTCGATGCCGTCGCGACGCGTTTCCTCCTGTCCGGTAGCGATCGGAAAGGTGAGGCAGTCGAGGATGATGTCGCTTTGGCGCAGTCCGTACTTCTCGGTGATCTCTTTGATCGCACGTTGCGCGACGCGGACCTTCCACTCCGCGGTACGCGCCTGGCCTTCCTCGTCAATGGTCAACACGATTACGGCCGCGCCGTACTCGGCGACTAGATCCATCACTCGGCAGAAACGGGAATCGGGCCCGTCGCCGTCCTCATAGTTGGCGGAGTTGATCACTGCGCGACCGCCGAGGCACTGCAGACCGGCTTGCAGTACAGCCGGTTCGGTGGAGTCCAAGACGATTGGCAGTGTGGATGCAGTCGCCAGCCGGAACGCCAGCTCTCGCATGTCCGCGACGCCATCTCGGCCCACGTAGTCGACATTGAGATCGAGCATGTGCGCGCCGTCTCGGATCTGGGATCGCGCGATGTTGACGCAGTCGTCCCAGCGCTCGGCTAGCAACGCCTCGCGGAAGGCCTTGGAGCCGTTGGCGTTCGTCCGTTCCCCGATCGAGAGGTAGCTAATGTCCTGGCGGAACGGCACCTCGGCGTACAGGGACGCCGCGGCTGGGACGTGCTTTGGCGATCGCGCTTCGATTTGCCGGCCTGCCAGTCGGGTGACGACCTGCCGCAGGTGCTCGGGTCCGGTGCCGCAGCAGCCGCCGACCAGACCGAGTCCGAACTCGGCAACGAACTGCTCGAGTGCGTCAGCCAACTCGACCGGCTGCAGCGGATAGACCGCGCCGTCGGCCGTCAGCTGCGGCAGCCCGGCATTCGGCATGCAGCTGACCCCGATCTCCGCATAGCGGGAGAGATGCCTCAGGTGCTCGCTCATCTCGGCTGGCCCGGTCGCGCAGTTCAGGCCGATGATGTCAATGCCCAGCGGCTCGAGTGAGGTCAGCGCAGCACCGATCTCCGTGCCGAGCAGCATGGTGCCGGTGGTCTCGACAGTGACGTGCACGATAAGCGGAAGATCACGCCCGGCCAGCTCCAGGGCTCGTTTCGCGCCCAGCGTCGCCGCCTTGGTCTGCAGCAGATCTTGTGACGTCTCGATCAACACCGCATCGACGCCGCCGGCAATCAAGCCCTCGACCTGCTGCTGATAGGCGTCTCGCAGCTGGGCGTAGGAGACGTGGCCGAGGGTCGGCAGTTTGGTGCCGGGGCCGACGCTGCCCAGTACCCAACGCGGCCGGGCCGGCGTCCGATAAGCGTCGGCCGACTCTCGGGCAATTCGGGCCGACGCCTCGGCTATCTCGATGATCCGGTGTGCGATGCCGTATTCGCCCAGAGCGGACAGATTCGCGCCGAAGGAGTTGGTCTCGACCGCATCGACGCCAGCCTCGAAGTAGGCATCATGGATTGCCCGGACGATGTCTGGGCGAGTCAGGTTCAAGATTTCGTTGCAGCCCTCGAGCTGCTGGAAGTCCTGCAGCGTCAGATCCCAGCGCTGCAACATCGTTCCCATGGCGCCATCCGCGATCACGACGCGCTGGGAGAGTGTGGTTCGGAGATCAGTCGACCTCGGCGCGCTGAGGTCAGCCGGCGACTGAGCGGCACGCAGGCCATCGGGCATCTCGTGAGAATAGTCGCCGTGGACACCTTCTCGTCGGCATTAACCACGATGTGGAGCAAGCATTTATAGCTGAACCGACGGCTACAGTGAGGCACATGCCCGACTCACCCAGCTCGGCCGGCCGCGACCTGCGCGATTTGGTCGACCCGGTGGTGGTGATGGCCTTCGGGGGCTGGAACGACGCAGGGAACGCGGCGACTGGAGCCATCGAACATCTCACCGAGGCCTACGACGCGCAAGCTGTATACGCACTGGACCCCGACGACTTCTACGACTTCCAGGTAAACCGTCCCCGGGTGACACTCACCGAGGACGACGAACGCGAGATCACCTGGCCTACTACGGAGCTCAAGATCACCGAGCTTCCCGACGGCCGCGACTTGATCCTGGTGCAAGGCTTGGAGCCCAACCTGCGATGGCGGCAGTTCAGCACCTTGATCGCGTCAGCGCTCAGCTCAGCCAACGTGACCCGGGTCCACCTGCTGGGCGCGCTCCTCGCCGACACTCCGCACACCCGGCCGATTCCGGTATCGGTGTCGACCGGCAACCGAGAGTTGATGAAGAAACTCGGACTGGCGCCGTCGACCTACGAGGGTCCAACCGGCATCATCGGCGTGCTCGACGAGACCTTGGGTCGCGCGGGAGTCGAGGTGCTGATGCTCTGGTCGGCAATTCCGCACTATGTCTCACATCCACCGTGTCCCAAGGCCACGCTGGCGCTACTTTCCCAATTGGAGCACGTACTGGACACCTCTTTTGATCTTGGTGAACTGACGGAGCTGGCGCGAGCCTGGGAACGCGGAGTCGATGAGCTGGCCGCGGAGGACTCCGAGGTTGCTGAATATGTGGCTTCGCTGGAGCAGATGCAGGACGCCACCGAACTCCCCGAAGCGACCGGCGACGCCATTGCGGCGGAGTTCGAGCGCTACCTGCGGCGCCGCCAGGGCTAGTTCAACTTTCCATCTCTGTGATCGCAACCTACGTTCACGTAGGTTGCTGACGCTCTGCACGGGTTGCAACCTATGCAAACCGTCAGAAAACTACGTAAACGTAGGTTGCGGCGGGAGAGCCCGGGTAATTGCTGAAGGCGGGTGTCAGGCCGCGGCAGCTGCCAGCTCGCGGAGCTTGGTAACCATGGCATCCGGATCGTCGGCACCAAATACTGATGAGCCCGCAACGAAGGAGTCCACGCCAGCTGCCGCGCATCGTTCAATCGTCTGGGCCGATACTCCACCGTCGATCTGAAGCCAGATGTCACCGCCGAGCTTGTCCAGCATCGCGCGGGTTCGGGTGATCTTGGGCAGGCAAAGATCAAGAAAGCTCTGTCCCCCGAAGCCGGGTTCCACGGTCATGATCAACACCATGTCGAGCTCCGGCAACAGCTCCTGATACGGCTCGATAGGTGTCGCAGGCTTAAGAGCCATGGCAGCGCGGGCGCCCAGCCGGCGCAGCTCTCTTGCCAGCCGCACCGGCGCTTGGGCCGCCTCGATGTGGAAGGTGACTGATTCGGCGCCCGCCTCGGCGTATCCGGGCGCCCAGCGGTCGGGTTCCTCGATCATCAGGTGGATATCCAAGATCTTGTCGGTGATCTTGCGGATGGATTCCACGACCGGCAGCCCGAGGGTCAGATTCGGGACGAAGTGGTTGTCCATGACGTCGACATGTATGGCGTCCGAGCTCGGCACTGAATCGATGACAGTCTGCAGGTTTGCGAAGTCGGCCGACAAGATGCTCGGCATGATTCTCATGGCCACGCCTCGACTCTAGTGTCAAGCCGGACCGCGCGTGCCGCCGTGATACGGCGAGCTTGGCGAGCGAGGCAATCAAGCCCGAGTCTTTCGTAGGTAGGCCGCAAACATCGCGTCCGTGCCGTGGCGGTGCGGCCACAGCTGCAGGTACGGCCCGAGTTCGGCCTGTGGCACCTCAGGCAGCAGCGCACCGGCCGGGATCACTTCGAGGTCACTGCGTACTGCGAGTGTCTCGGCGACCACGTCAGTGGTTTCCCGGCGATGGGGCGAGCAAGTCAGATAACCGACCACCCCGCCCGGAGCCGCGCTGTCGATCGCTGAGCCCAGAAGCCCGAGCTGTAACGAATGCAGCTGCTCAACGTCGACCGGCTGCCGTCGCCAGCGCGCTTCCGGCCGACGGCGCAGCGCGCCTAGGCCCGAACAGGGCACATCGGCGATTACCCGGGTAAACGAGCCGGCTCGCCACGCCGGTCGCAGGCCGTCTGCAATCACCACGGTCGGTCC
>DATCXA010000240.1:0-2030 GCA_036566085.1 Propionibacteriaceae bacterium | reverse complement strand
TGGTCATCATTGAGCCAATGGGCTGAACTGAATGCCCGCCAATCGCCACTTGCCTAACTGGTTGACCCAAACCTGACCCACGCGCATCACGTATCGGCTTTCTTGCCCATCGTGGATTCCAGTGTTGCGTTGCACATCGCGTACGATCGCGGCGCGGTCGTACAGCCGGACTTCGTGTTCGCTGGTTTCCAGCGCGGCATAGTGAAAATGCCGGCGTGGGAATCGCGACGCTCTATCGCCGATTCGGTGATCGCTGGGGTCTCGCCCGCGCCGTGGCTCTGGCCGCACTTGAGCAGACACAGGCTGCAGCTAGATCGGCGCGCAACTCCCATCAGGACCCGCTGGCTGCGCTGAGCGCGTATATGCATGCGGTACTTGATCTTCGAACCTCGGCAGTGATGCCTGAGTTGCTTGACCAACTGGCAGAGGATGATCCGCAACGTCTAGAGATCAGCAGCGCGCTCAACTCGATCATCGAGGAGTTGATCAACGACGCCCGTCAGCAGGGCCTGATCCGAGATGAACTCAGGTTCGCAGACATCGGTCTGCTGCTGGTCAGACTGTCGCGGCCGCTCATTGGGCTGAACGATGAGTTGCAGCTGCCGTACGCTCATCGCCACCTCGATCTGGTGCTGGCCGGGATGCGCCCAGGGGAGCCGCCGCTGAGCGGTCCCAGATTTACTCTGCGTGAGCTGCGGGGCGCGCGAGGCTAGTGGGTTGAGATCCGCCAGACTCGGGTATTTGCAGTCTTGGCTGCGAGTGTCGTACGCCGTGGAGCTGCCCACTCCCCGAGAACGGAGGATGCACATGAGCGAATCAACGTTTAGTGGCGACACCGAGTTTGAGGAAGAAGAAACCTCGGCCAGCAGCGACGTCCGGTCCGGCTTCGACGACGACTCCGATTGGAACAAGCCGCCAGAGCGCGTTGTCGAAGATACCAGCGAAGATGATGTGAATTCGGCTGAGGCTGATCGAGTGGCGGGCTATGACGACGAGGATCTGGACGACGACACCGCTCAGTAAGGCCGAATAGTCACTCTTCAGCAGCCCGGGAAATCAATGCCCGTGGAGCGGGGGATGTGGCATGTGTGCGCATTGCTATCTGGCGCCGCGAAGTACCAGCAATATCTTTCGAGCAACAAATTTCCAATGTGTCACTGCGCCTCCGTTTCTAGCAAAATTCAGGTCACCCATCGCGGGTGATGACCGTTCACATGACTATGAGGGCTCTCGGGATCGGTGCCATTTCGCTTCCAGGAGAGATCATGACCGCGACTGCGCCATCGTCAGGCACCACCGCCGAGCACGCGCGGCTCGCTCAGGCCACTGGCCGGGCGGAGGACGATCTGTTCGAGTCGAATCCCTGGTACGAGTGGGGTCCCTACCTCTCCGAGCGTGCTTGGGGCACCGTACGGGAGGACTACAGCGACAGCGGCGACGCCTGGAGTTTCTTTCCCCATGATCATGCCCGATCTCGGGCGTATCGATGGAACGAAGACGGCATGGCGGGCCTGTCGAACATTCACCATGATCTGTGTCTGGCCTTGGCATTTTGGAATGGCGTCGATCCGATCTTCAAAGAACGGATGTTCGGCCTTACCGGTCCGCAAGGAAACCTTGGTGAAGACGTCAAGGAGTATTGGTGGTATCTCGATGGGCTGCCAAGTCACGCCTGGCTGCGCTGGCGATATCACTATCCGCCGAAGCTGCGACGCTCTCGGTGCTGCCGACGCTGTGGTTCCGGAACACCTGGCGGTCCGACCTAGCTTGGAAAGTCAACCTGTTGTTCTACGAGTACTTCCACGGCGACAACGGCGCCGGCTTGGGAGCGATGCATCAAACCGGCTGGACCGCGCTTGTGGCTGATCTGCTGCTCGACCCCGCGTCGGGCACGCCGGCTGGTCTTCTACGACGATGCCAGTATTGACCCCGATTTGACTGATGTCGCCGCGGGGCCGGGCGGTTAGTGGCGCAGGTTCCGCATCGATCCGAGCTGGTTTGTCGGAGGTCCGCGGTAGCTTGCCGGGGTG
>DATCXA010000237.1:0-3874 GCA_036566085.1 Propionibacteriaceae bacterium | reverse complement strand
TCGGCGGCCTGGTGCACGGCCATGTGCCCGCCGTGCAAGACCCGGCAGCCAGCCGCTCGGGCGGCCTGCAGTAGAGCGGTCTCCAGCGGCCGGTAGACGATGTCGGCCACCCACAGTCCGGTATGCAGCAGTGCCGGGTCCAGTGGCATGCCGGGATGGTCAGCCATGCCGGTCGGGGTGCAGTGCACCAGTCCATCTGCCGCGGGGATCAGCACCCCCAGCTTGTCTGGTTGACTCGCCTCGACCCTGGCCGTCGGGAATCGCGCCGCTAGCTGAGCGGCCAAGGCCACAGCCTTGCCCTCGTCTCTGTCGACGAGTATCAGGTGCTCGACCCCGCTCTCGAGCAACGCGTCGGCAACGGCCGCGCCTGCACCGCCGGCCCCAAGCTGCACGACTACGTCTTTCGGGGCCCCGGGTAGCCCGGTCGCGAGGGCGATGGCGAATCCCCGCTGGTCCGTGTTGTACCCGGTCGTCGCCCCGCGGGAGAAGAGCACGGTGTTTACCGCACCCAACCGGGCGGCTCGCTCGGCCACGTTGTCGAGGTGCTCGACGACCAACTGCTTGCATGGATGGGTGATGTTCAGGGCGTCATAGCCGAGCGCGGCGGCGTAGTGCAGCAGCGTGCCGATCTCCGATGGCAGTACGCCGCAGGTCGTGAGGTCGACCGTGCGATACACGTAGTCCAGGCCGAGAGCCCGAGCTTCGAGCATATGCAGCATCGGCGTCAGGGAGGGCCCGACGCCTGCGCCGACTAGCCCGACCAGATACTGATGAGGCAATACGGCCTCACTTGGAAGTTTTCCACCACACAGGGATTGTACTAACCGGTACGTACGTGGTGAAATGGCGAATGTCGGAAGAAACCCGACCGGGCCCTTCTCCCGGCGTGCTCGCAGCCAATCGACGGACCAAGGAGTTTCCGGATGGACGAAGTCGTCATTGAGCCGAAGGGCTCCCACGAACCTGAGGGCGTAAGGACGCCGAAGAAGGCGGCGATAGCTGCCTGGATCGGCAGCGTATTGGAGTATTACGACTTCTTCATCTACGGAACTGCGGCCGCCCTGGTGTTTCCGAGCATCTTCTTCCCCTCGGGCAACCCGACCGTCGCAACCATCGCTTCGCTGGCGACATTCGGGGTGGGCTACGTAGCGCGGCCGGTCGGCGCCTTCTTCATGGGTCATCTCGGCGACAAGTTCGGTCGCAAGCGTGTCTTGATCGCCACATTGATCCTGATGGGCGCCTCGACCTTCGCCATCGGGTTGCTGCCGACCTACAGCCAGGTCGGCGCGCTCGCCCCAGCCTTGCTCGTGTTGCTGCGGCTCTTGCAGGGGTTCTCCGCATCCGGTGAGCAGGCCGGCGCGAACTCCCTGACACTGGAGCACGCCCCGCCCGGTCGGCGCGCTTTTTACAGCAGCTTCACCCTGAGTGGCACCCAGGCCGGTTCAATTGTGGCCAATGCCGTGTTCTTGCCGCTGGCAGCCGTGCTGTCCAAGGAGCAACTGCTGTCCTGGGGGTGGCGGATTCCGTTCTTGCTCAGCGTTGTCGTCGTGGTTGTCGGCCTCATCATCCGACGAACACTGGACGAGACGCCCGCCTTCATGGAGGAGGTCGCCCACCACGAGGTACCGCGAACGCCGCTGGCGATCCTTTTACGCGATCATTGGGCGAATGTGCTCCGAGTCATTGTCGCCGCGCTGGTATCGGTGGTCAGCACCATCTTCGGGGTCTACGCCTTGTCGTACGCAACCAAGGACGTGGGAATCAGCTCCACGGTCATGCTGTGGGTGGGGATCTGCGCCAACGCGGTCGCGCTCTTCGCCATCCCGCTTTGGGCGATCCTGTCGGACCGGATCGGCCGCAAGCCGGTGTTCATCGGCGGCGCGCTAGGCTCTGGGGTCTTGATCTTCGCCTACTTCGCGGCAATCTCGGCGCAAAATATCGTGCTGATCTTCCTCGTCGGTGTCCTCATGTCCGGAGTCGTCTACAGCGCAGCCAACGGTGTGTGGCCCTCCTTCTACGGCGAGATGTTCAGCACCAATGTGCGGCTGTCGGGCATGGCCATCGGAACCCAGATCGGTTTCGCTATCGGGGGCTTCTCCCCCTCCATCGCGGCCGCAATCGAGGGGGAGGGCAGCACCGGATGGGTTCCGGTCGCGATCCTCGTCGCAGTCGCCTGCCTGCTGTCCGCCATTTCAGCGGCCACTGCAAGGGACAACTACAAGGTCCACCTCAACGACCTGGGCCGCAGGGCCGAGGTCCAACCGGCGGTGTGAACGTCGGATCGACCTGCTCGGCAGCCTGATGGGCGAGCGTCACGCTGGGCTCAGCGCGCATTAAGGGGGACGCGAGCTCACCGGGCGGTAAGCCAGCCCACCACCACGTCACCGATCATGGCGCGGAGATGGTCGCGGTTCTCCGGCGCAGCCATGTCGCGGTCGAACAGGTACTTGAAGGTGTGCTGGTTGGCGACCTGGAAGACGCAGTAGGCGCTGATCACCAGGTGAACGTCCACCGCGTCGACGTCGGACCGGATTTGCCCTGCGGCACGACCGCGTGCCAGCAGCGCGTCCAGCCGGGAGATCGTTGGCGCCGACAGGGTCCGCAAGGAGTCGATCCGGCGGACGAATTCCCCATTATGGATGTTCTCGATCGACACCAGCCGGATGAAGTCGGGGTGGTCGCGGTGATGGTCGTAGGTCAGCTCGGCCAGCTTCCGGAGGGCGTCGACAGGAACCAGGTCTCCGATCGGAAGGTTGTTCTCCGCCTCACGGATCGTGGTGTAAGCCTGCTCCAGAACGGCGAGGTAGAGCTGTTCCTTGCCGCCGAAGTAGTAATAGATCATGCGTTTCGTGGTGCGGGTGCGTTCGGCGATTTCATCCACCCGGGCGCCGGAGTAGCCGTCCTCTGCAAACACCTGAGTCGCAACGGCAAGCAGCTCGGCGCGGGTACGCGACGCGTCGCGTACCCGGTCGGTCTTGGCCAGCGTGGACATGGGGCAACTCTAGGCCATCGATGACTGTCGACCGAGAGGTAATGTACTGTTTGGTACACACCGTCAGGAGGCAAGATGCGCACCAGCGCCGCCACCGTCTGCCTCAGCGGCAGCCTGGTCGAGAAGCTGTACGCATGTGCCGCAGCGGGCTTGGATGGCGTTGAGATCTTCGAGCCCGACCTGGTTGTCAGCGAGTCCGGTCCCGAGGAGATCCGAGCCCTCGCCAAGCGCCTAGGCCTGAGCCTCGACCTCTACCAGCCGTTTCGTGACTTCGAGGGCGTTACGCCTGAGCTGCTTGCCGACAACCTGCGCCGGGCCGAAGCCAAGTTCGCCCTCATGCAGCGGATGGGCATCAAGACGATCTTGGTCTGCAGCAATGTGGCGACCGCCACCATCGACTCCGACGAGGTGTCCGCCAACCAGCTCCGGGCACTCGGTGACCTAGCCGAGGCCTACGACGTACGAGTCGCGTTCGAAGCCCTGGCGTGGGGTCGGTTCGTGGACGATTATCGGCGCTCGTGGCGAATCGTCGAGCGTGCCGACCACCCGCGGATCGGTCTCTGCCTGGACAGCTTTCACATCCTCTCCCGAGGTCACGACCCCGCCGGCATCGAGCAGATCCCGGGCGAGAAGATCTTCTATCTCCAGCTGGCCGACGCCCCCGCACTGAGCATGGACGTGCTGTCCTGGAGCCGGCACTACCGACTGTTTCCCGGTGAGGGCGCCTGGGATCTCGCCGCCTTTGTCAGCCATGTGCTGTGCGCGGGCTATTCCGGCCCGCTGTCGCTGGAGGTTTTCAACGACATATTCCGGCAGACCGACGTCGCCGGGACCGCGGCCCACGCCCGCCGCTCGCTTGTCTGGCTGGAGGATCAGGTGGCG
>DATCXA010000231.1:0-3945 GCA_036566085.1 Propionibacteriaceae bacterium | reverse complement strand
TATGCAGCCCCGACCAGAATCGCAATGGAGCCAGCCACAATGACTCCCGGTGTCCGCCGATATAGCGAGAGCATCCGCGATCGGATGCTGCGACGTGGGTCAGTGAGGCTCTTCTCTGGCTCGCCGCCACCCGAATTCGCTGGGAGCGTTTCGGCGTCTTCCGTAGTTGGATACTGCATGGTCACCGCAGAAGACTCCTCGCTACGATCTTCCCCTCATGATCGCTGCGGCCTGACTGCTGCCAAATTCGCGCGGCGATCCCCGACGACGACGGCCTCCCGTCGCGACGCACGAAGTACCAGTAGACGCTTCTTGAGGGCAGCCTGTCTAGCCCGACCGCAGCGATGGGCGAGGCACCCAGCACCAACGACCCAGATTTGGGAACAAACACGACTCTGGCATAGTTGAGCCTAGTACGCTCAAGCATTAGGTTGAGTGACACAGACTCAAGGACAAACCCAAAAACTTCCTAGCTGGAGGACAACACATCATGGCTCGTGCAGTCGGCATTGACCTCGGAACCACCAACTCCGTCGTCGCCGTACTTGAAGGTGGAGAGCCCACCGTCATCCCGAACGCCGAAGGCTCCAGAACTACCCCCTCGGTAGTCGCATTCGCGAAGGGCGGCGAGGTCTTGGTTGGCGAGGTCGCCAAGCGCCAGGCCGTCACCAACGTCGAGCGCACCATCCGCTCCGTCAAGCGCCATATGGGCACCGACTGGAAGGTCAGGATCGACGACAAGGATTACCGCCCCCAGCAGATCAGTGCTTTCGTGCTGCAGAAGCTGAAGAGGGACGCGGAGGCCTACTTGGGCGAGCAGGTCACCCACGCTGTGGTCACGGTGCCTGCCTACTTCTCCGATGCGCAGCGTCAGGCGACCAAGGAAGCCGGCGAAGTCGCTGGCCTGACTGTCGACCGGATTATCAACGAGCCGACAGCCGCCGCGCTCGCGTACGGGTTGGACAAGACTGATCAAGATCAAACGATCTTGGTCTTTGACCTCGGCGGTGGCACCTTCGACGTCTCACTGCTGGAGATCGGCGACGGCGTTTTCGAGGTGAAGGCCACCAACGGCGACAACCGGCTCGGTGGTGACGACTGGGATTCCCGGATCGTCGATTGGCTGGTCAAGCAGTTCAAGAACAAGAACGGCACCGACCTCTCCCAGGACAAGATCGCCCGGCAGCGGCTCCAAGAGGCCGCCGAGAAGGCCAAGATCGAACTTTCCTCGGCGAGCGAGACCCAAATCAACCTGCCCTACATCACTCTTGGTCAGGCCGGTCCGCTGCACCTTGAAGAGAAGCTGACTCGCTCGGAGTTCCAGCGGATGACCTCTGATCTTCTTGATCGTTGTCGGTCGCCGTTCCACTCGGTGATCGAGGACGCCAAGATCAGTGTCAGCGCGATCAACCACGTAATCTTGGTCGGTGGCTCGACCCGGATGCCTGCCGTCGTTGAGCTGGTCAAGGAGCTGACCGGTGGCAAAGAGCCGCATAAGGGCGTCAATCCCGACGAGGTCGTTGCTTTGGGTGCCAGCCTGCAGGCCGGTGTACTGAAGGGCGAAGTCAAGGACGTGCTGCTGCTCGACGTCACTCCGTTGAGCCTCGGTATCGAGACCAAGGGTGGCGTCTTCACCAAGATCATCGAGCGGAACACCACGATCCCGACGAAGCGCTCCGAGGTCTTCACCACTGCTGATGACAACCAGCCTTCGGTGATGATCCAGGTCTACCAAGGTGAGCGTGACTTCGCGAAGGACAACAAATCGCTCGGCAACTTCGAGCTGACCGGTCTACCGCCGGCGCCGCGTGGAGTGCCACAGATCGAGGTCGCCTTTGACATCGATGCCAACGGCATCGTGCACGTGAACGCGAAGGACCTGGCGACCGGCAAGGAGCAGTCCATGCAGATCACCGGCGGCTCCGCGCTCGGCAAGGACGACATCGACAAGATGGTCAAGGAGGCTGAGGCCCACGCCGAAGAAGACCGCAAGCGGCGCGAGGCTGTCGAGCTCCGCAATGAGGCCGACAACCTGGTCTTCCGCACCGAGAAGCTGCTCAGCGAGAACGCCGACAAGATCAACGACGATGTCAAGCAGCCGGTCGAGGAAGCGATCGCTGAGGTCAAGAGCGCTCTCGAGGGCGAGGACAACGACCGTGTCAAGGCTGCCGTTGAGAAGCTGAATACGACCAGCGCGCAGCTGGGTCAGGCCATGTACGCCGCGGCGCAGGCCGCGCAGCAGCAGGCTCCGTCCGAGGCCGGTGAGCCGAGTGAGCATGCCGAGTCCAATGGCGAGAGCAGCGCCAGCGAGGACGACGTCGTCGATGCTGAGATCGTGGATGACGACCAGACCTCTAGCGAGGCGCGGTGACCGCACCGGAGCCTGATCCTCGGCACGCTGAAGCCGAGTTCGAGCAGCGAGGCCCGACCGTACGGGATCGGCGTCGCATCGATCCGGAGACATACCAGGTACGGGAGCCGCAGGAAACTGCGGCTCCTGCTGCGGCGGCCCCAGAACACAAGACCCCAGAATCCAAAACCCAAGAATCCGAAACCCCTCCCGTACCAGATCTTGAGGCGGAAGTGAAAGAACTCCAGGACAAGCTGGCCGAGCGAACCTCTGATTTGCAGCGGCTCCAGGCTGAGTACGTCAACTACAAGCGACGGGTCGATCGTGATCGTGATCTTGCTCGCAAGGTGACCATCGAGGGCGTGCTGAAGGACTTCCTTTCGGTGCTCGACGACGTTCGTTCGGCCCGGGAACACGAAGAGCTCAGCGGTGGCTTCAAAGCGGTCGCGGAGGAGATCGAGCGGGTCACCTCGAAGTACGGACTGGACACCTTCGGCGAGGCGGGTGATCCGTTCAACCCGCATATCCACGAGGCACTTCTGCATGCGCATGCCGACGGCATCGACGGTCCAACATGCGTGGAGATCTTGCAGCCGGGTTACCGCATCGGGGATCGCATTCTGCGGCCGGCGCGTGTCGCGGTCGCCGAACCCGAGCCAACACGCGCAGAGCCTGTAGAAGCGCGCCCTGAGCCCCAGCCGATTGACGAGGTCCCGGCCGAGTCAGCCGAAAAGCTGGTCGAGGCAACAGGGGAGCCGGGTGCTGACAAGCCCGATACCGACACTGATCAGCTGTGACCTGCTCTGTGAGCAGGCAGAGGCAAACTGTCTGAAGGAACATCGAACAACCATCGGTAGTTGATCATCGCGAAGGGAGGCGTGGGTGAGTACCAAGGACTGGATCGAGAAGGATTACTACAAGGTCCTCGGTGTCTCCAAGGACGCCTCGCCTGAGGAGATCAAGAAGGCGTACCGCAAACTGGCGCGCGCTAACCATCCCGATCAGAATCCCGGAAACACCGCCGCCGAGCAGCGCTTCAAGGAGATCTCCGAAGCCAACGACGTGCTCTCCAGTTCGGCCAAGCGCAAGGAGTACGACGAAGCTCGGCGGTTGTTCGGCAGCGGTGGCTTCCACTTCCCGGGGAGTGGCGGTGCCCGGACGGGCGGCCCATCGGTCGACGATCTCTTCCGCAATGCCGGAGGGGGTCTGGGCGACATCTTCGGCGGTCTGTTCAACGGCGCTCCTACTACTCAGACCACTCGCTTCTCGACCTCGCGCGGCCCACGCCGGGGCAGTGACGTCGAGGGTGAAGTCACGGTGGATTTCGTGCAGGCCATCGAAGGCATCACGGTTGCGATGCAGATGGTCTCCGACACCGCCTGTGAGGCATGTCGCGGCACCGGCGCGCGGGCGGGAACCATTCCGCGTGTCTGCCCAACGTGCGAAGGCAGCGGTATGCAGACTTCGACTTCCGGTGGCGTCTTTGCCGTAACCGAGCCCTGCCGCGAGTGTCGGGGTCGCGGGATGGTCGTCGACGACCCATGCCCGGTCTGCCTTGGCTCTGGCCGTGGCAAATCCACGAAGACCATGCAGGT
>DATCXA010000229.1:0-5130 GCA_036566085.1 Propionibacteriaceae bacterium | reverse complement strand
CCGGGGTTGGGGTGGGAGCTGATCTTGACTCCCCGGAGCTGGGGCTGGGGCTGGTCCTGGGAAAGGGGCTGCCTGCGGCTCAGGTTCTGCGATTGGGGCCGGAACGGTAGCTGGCTGGGAGTCGGCTTCGGAGCCTGCCAGCCGCGCGAGACTTTCGCTCACCGTGCCCATCGACGGCCGAGCGTCAGGATCGATGGAGAGCATGCGCATGATCAGGGAGGCCAGTTGGCCATTGTGCTGCAGAGGCGGAAATTGCCCGGAGGCCACGCGATGCAGCAATGCCATGGTGTTGTCGTCGGTGCCGAACGGTGGACGTCCCTCCAACGCGCTGTACAGCGTGGAGCCCAGCGAGAACACATCCGAGGCAGAGTCAGCTTCGCTACCGCGCGCGACTTCAGGAGCCAGGTAGGCCGGCGTCCCGTGGATCATCCCGCTGCTTGTCAGCGTCGAATCCCCCAGAGCTCGGGCGATTCCGAAGTCGCTGATCAACGCCGAGCCGTCATCGGCGATCAAGATGTTGCCCGGCTTCACGTCGCGGTGGACGATGCCGACCGTATGGGCGGCTGCCAGTGCTGACGCGACGTCGGCACCTACTTTGGCGGCTTCCTCCGGTTGCAGCGGTCCACCTTCTTCCAGCACTGCGGCGAGGGTGATCGAGGGGATGAATGGCATGATCAGACACAACTGGCCGTCCTGCTCAACCGCATCGAATACCGCTACTGCGTGCGGGTGCTGGAGTCGTGCGGTGATCCGAGCCTCACGCATTGCCCGCTGGTTGGCCAGCTCTGCTTCGTTTGTTGAGGCTGCTGACTGGCGGTACAGCTGCTTGACCGCGACACGACGTTCCAGGCGCTCATCCCAGCCTTCCCAGACCACGCCCATGCCGCCGCTGCCGACGCGGCGCAGCAAACGGTATCGATCGGCAATGAGAGCCTGTGGTTCTGCCATCGAGGGTTCATTACCCCATGTGGCCGATTCAATTGCCGAAGAATTCTTGCCGTGACGATTCCGCGCCGTAATTTGCAGCAAAAGTGGTCAGGGACGGCACTGCTAGATCGATTCAGATGCACTGTTTGTGACCACTTCCGGTGGTGTCGCCGGCTACGCGTTGAGTCCATCACTCCAGGTGCTTGTCGAAGAAGGCGACCGTGCGCTCAATCGAGCGCTGCCATTGGCCCTCGAATGTGTGGCCCTCCCCTCGGTATCTGACGAATGTGACATCTTTGCCGGCGGCATTGAGCGCCTTGACCGTCGCTTCTGACCAGCGGATTGGGCAGGTGTCGTCTGCGGTGCCGTGGTGGACCAGCACCGGCTCAGTGATCCGATCGAAGTACGGCCGCGGCGACGCTGCGCGCCAGAATTCTGGCGACTTGTCCGGCAGGCCGTACGTCCGGGCAATCCGGCGGTTGGTTCGCGACCGATCTTGCGACGGGCGATAGAACTGCTTCCAGTTGTCCGCGGCCATCGAGCTCACCGACGCGTAGATGACGGCGGCATCGACCAGGCCCGGCTGGGCCACCAATGCGGTCAAGGTCACACCGCCGCCCATGGAGCGTCCCAGCCAGCCAACTCGATCTTTGTCCAGGAACGGCAAGTTGGAAGACTTGACCGCCTTGACGGCATTGATCGTGTCGACCGCGTACGGCAAGCGGAGCTCGTAATCGACGTTCGGGTCATCGTCGGAGGAGGCATGGCCTCGATAGTCGGTGTGCAGGACGACGTAGCCGTGTCGCGCCAGGTAGTCGTGTTCGCGTGGCATGCCTTGACCCGGGAAATACGTGTCGGGGTCGATATAGCCGTGGTTGAGCACCAGGACTGGAAACGGGCCCTTGCCGTCCGGGACGTTCATGACCCCAGAAATCTTGAGGCCGTCGCCCCGATAAGTGATCACGTAGCGCTTGTACGCGCCGTAGTCGGCAAGTAGCCGACCCAGTTTCAGGTTGTGTCCGTCGTACTTCTTGTTGATCAAGGCCTGGACTGAAATCGGATGCGGCTTGGGCTTGTTGGTCGCCTTGGGCGTCGGGGCCGTGCTCGGCCGAGCCGTCGTTGCGGAAGCTGGTGGCGTTGTTGCGACAGTTGAAGTGGCCGTCGGCGCTGGCGACGGCGACGTGTTCGGCTCTGCGGCACTGCATGCGATCAGTGCTAGGGCGGCTGGCAGCACCGACAGCACCTTCATTTAGCCAGTATTCGCGCTTTCCAAGGCAACCACTCAGTCGTCGGATCGGGTAATACCGTGATGTCTGACGGATTGAGCCATGGTGAAAAGGAGTATCGAATGCCCGCGACTACTGGAGCAATGGCGGCGGACGCCGGAACGGTCGACATCGGTGGCGATATCACGGTCAACCGTCTTGGCTTCGGCGCGATGCGGATCACCGGTCAAGGCATCTGGGGCGACCCGCCTGACCGGAATGCGGCCCGCGCGGTGTTGCGCCGCGCTGTCGAACTGGGTGTCAACTTCATTGATACGGCTGATTCGTACGGCCCCAACGTCAGCGAGGAGCTCATCGCCGAGGCGCTGCATCCCTATCCGGACGATCTGGTGATCGCCACCAAGGGTGGACTTGTACGCCCCGGCCCCGGCCGGTGGGATCCCGACGGGCGGCCGGAGCACTTGCGCGAGGCCTGTGAGGGCAGCCTGCAGCGCCTGCGGTTGGACCAGATTCCCCTGTACCAGTTGCATAGGCCCGATCGTGCAGTGCCGCTGGAGGATTCGATCGGCACCTTGGTTGCTCTGAAGAACGAGGGCAAGATCCGCCATATCGGCCTGTCCAACGTCAACGAGGATCAGCTGCGGCAGGCTCAAGCGTTGACGCCAATCGTGTCCATCCAGAACCGCTACAACCCGGGCGACCGCAAATCGGACGGGCTGGTCGACCTCTGCGAGCAAGAGGAGATGACCTTTCTACCGTGGGCGCCGATCCAGAACCTCGACCGACTTCCCACGCTGACCGACATTGCTGAGCACCACGGCGCGACCGCCCATCAGGTGGCATTGGCCTGGCTGTTGGCACGGTCAGAGACGATGCTGACAATCCCCGGCACCGGATCGATCGACCACCTCGAGGAGAACGTGGCCGCAGCTCGCCTGCGCCTCACGCCGGAGGAAATCACCGCCCTCAACGACATGGGCTGACGCCGAATGAGCGGATGGACGGACACCGAGCTCTCCCGGATCGGTCCCGCCGATGAGCTGGAGATCGCCTCGTATCGACACGACGGGACCTTGCGTCCGTACACGACCATCTGGGTCGTCCGCCTGGGAGATGAGTTGTATGTGCAATCCTGGCGCGGACGCTCCGGCGTCTGGTTCCGGCGGGCGCTGCAGCGTCACGAGGGCCGCATTCGAGCCGCCGGCATCGAGCGTGATGTCACTTTCGAGGAGCCTGACGACAGCGTCCATCCCGCGATTCACGAGGCGTACCGCAGCAAATACGCCCGATACCGAGACAGTTATGTCCGACCGATGGTCGAGCCGGACGCCACTGCAGCGACGTTCCGGCTCATACCGCGCTGAGAGGCTTGTTCAGGTGTCGATGTCGGTGCTCGTACTGAGGCGCTCCCAAGCTTCAATGGTCTCGAGTCTGGCTTCGGCTAGCCGGCGGTAGGTCTTGAGCGCATCATTGCCCAGCAGCAGAAACGCGGGCGGTTCGTCGGACTCGACTGCGGCGATGATGGCTTTTGCTGCCTTTGCCGGGTCGCCGGGTTGGGTGCCGTGCGCTGTGTCATGTTCCTTGCGGCGTTTGCCGGCGGTGTCGGCATAATCGTCGATGACGGTGCTGGACTGGGTGAGTGAGCGGCCAGCGAAGTCAGTGCGAAAAGCGCCAGGCTCAACGACAGTGACCGAGATTCCGAGCGGCTGCAATTCGCCGCGGAGCGCGCCGGACATGGTTTCGAGCGCGGCCTTGGACGCGGCGTAGTAGCCGGAGCCCGCCGGCATGATCTGGACGCCGATCGTGGAAATGTTGACGATCGCGCCTGACCGACGCGCGCGCATCCCTGGGAGCACCGCCTTGATCATCGCGATCGCACCGAAGAACTGCGTCTCGAACAGTGCACGGATGTCGGAGTCGTCGCCTTCCTCCACGGCTGCGCGGTAGCCGTAGCCGGCGTTGTTGACAAGGACGTCGATGCCGCCGAACTGCTCCTCGGCCTTCCCAACGGCGTTCCTGATCTGGGAGGTGTCGGTAACGTCGAGGGGCAGTGGGAGTACGCGGTCGGTCTTGTTCGCCGCCAAGTCGGCGACCTTCTCGACATCGCGGGCAGTGACGACCGCGTTGTGAGCCGAGGCGATCACCGCCTCGGCCAGAGCGCGACCCAGGCCTGTGGAGCATCCGGTGATCAGCCAGGTGGACATGTGATTCTTTCTTTTCTGCTGGTGCTGGCGGTCGACTGGTCGCCACAGCTATGTCTACTGGTGAAGTGCCCGGTATGCCAGGTAGTGACAGAACCCCCCGGTCATTCAACAAGAAGCGCCGGTCAATGACCGACGCTTCTTGCTTACTCGATGATTGGAACTAGATGGCGCGAACCTTGTCCGCCTGGGGACCCTTCGGGCCCTGGGTGGTCTCGAACTCAACGCGCTGACCCTCGTCGAGCGACTTGTGGTCGACTCGATCGCACTGAAGTGGACGAACACATCCGAGCCGCCACCATCGACTGCGGTGAAGCCGTAGCCCTTCTCGCCGTCGCACCATAGGACGGTTCCTTGCGCCATGAAACTTCTCCGAGCATTTCGAGGTCGCACCTCGCAACCCACTGCACGCCCTCGGGGTCGAGCCCGTTGACCGGCTACTCGAGGATGAGCGTCCTGGGGTCGCTTAGGAGGGCGGCGGCGATGCCCAGGCGCTGGCCCATGGCGAGGGAGAACCCTCCGACGCGCTTGGTCGCTACCCCGGCCAGGCCGGTCATCTCGATGACCTCGCTGACCCGGGAGGCCTTGATGTTGTGGGTGGCGGCCATGGTGCGCAGGTGTGAGCGGGCGCTGCGGCCGGGGTGCACGGCGCTTGCCTCCAGCAGGGCGCCGACCTCGCGTAGCGGGGCACGGTGCTGCCGGTAGGGCTTGCTGTTGACGGTGACGGTGCCCGACGTCGGCCGGTCCAGTCCCACGATCATGCGCATGGTCGTGGA
>DATCXA010000224.1:0-2662 GCA_036566085.1 Propionibacteriaceae bacterium | reverse complement strand
CACCTTAGTAATTCGGCGGGGGCGCTTGTGGTCCCCGAAGCGCGGTTGGATTTGGTGCGCGTCGGCATTGCTGCGTACGGCATCGACCCGGCTCCCGGGATCGCGGCACTTGCTGGAGTTGGCTTGCGGCCGGTGATGCGGCTGCGCGCTCAGCTGGTCAATGTGAAGCAGATTGAGGCCGGCGTGGGCGTCTCGTACGGATGGACTTGGACCGCCGAGGCCACTACGACGGTTGGCCTAGTTCCGCTCGGTTACGGCGACGGAATACCTCGACATGCCGGCAACCGAGCCTGGGTGGGCTGGTCGGGAAGTCGCGTGCCCGTCCGCGGCAGAATTTGCATGGACCAGTTCGTTGTCGAGCTGGGTGAAGACCGGGTCGCCCAGCCGGGCGAGGAGGTGATCATCTTCGGTCCTGGTGATCATGGTGAGCCGACTGCCGCGGAATGGGCTGCCTGGTGCGACACCATCGGCTATGAGATCGTGACGCGAATCGGGACGCGCGTGCCGCGTCGCTATCTCAATGCCAGCCCGGAGATGGCCTGATGCCGGCCAGTCGCGGTCGGCTAGCTGCGGGGCTGGGCCTGGTTGCCAGCGTTGCCGCGCTCGCGGCTGGGGGCATTGCGATGGGAATCGAGCTCGAACGCAGGGTCGTGGCCAAGCGGATCAGGCGCAGCTCGCAGGCAAACCTGGAGGACTTCTTTTCGCTGCGGTCTGACGGGCCAGAAGTCATCACGCCGGATGGCGTCGTGGTGCATACCGAGGTGGATGAAGGCCCCAGCGATGATTTCACGCTGGTTTTCGTCCATGGATACGGGTTGAATCTCGACTGCTGGCACTTTCAGCGTCTGCACTTTCGTGGTCGGCTGCGTCAAGTGTTCTACGACCAGCGATCTCACGGCAGGTCGGGCCGCTCGGAGGCAGAGCTCTGCCGGATTCCCCAGCTCGCCGACGATCTGTATCAGGTCTTGCAAGAGGTCGCAGGCGACGCACCTGTGATCATGATTGGGCACTCCATGGGCGGGATGACGATCATGCGGCTCGCCCAGTCCCGTCCCGAACTCTTCGGCAGCCAGATCCTCGGCGTCGCAATGTTCTCTACATCTGCCGGGGAGCTGCTTGATCACTCGCCAATCCGCGGCATACCCGGCCGCACTTTCCACCGAGTTGCTGAGCCGGTGATGGCCGGGTTGAACCGGATACCTGAACTCGTCGCACATGGGCGCCGGGCGGCCAGCGATCTTGGCTATGTGGTAACCCGCCGACTGGCGTTCGGACCAGAGGTGCCAACAAGCTATGTGGATTTCGCTTCCGAGATGCTGGCCCAGATTCCACTGGAGGTAGTGGCTGACTACTATCCCGCCTTTGCGGAAATGGATGAATTCCGGGCGTTGGAAATATTGAGCACCGTGCCGACCGTCGTCGTCGGCGGCGAGGACGATGTGATCACTCCCATTGAGCACACGGCTCGGATTATCGACTTGCTTCCCAAAGCAGAAGCGATCCGCGTCGAGAATTGTGGTCACTTGGGCATGATCGAGAAACACGAGATCTTCAATGATGCCTTGGACCGGCTGATCGACCGCGTACGTGCTGACAACTCGGTATGAGGATTCGTGTCTCATCGCGGCCGCCTGGTAGCCTTTTAGCTTCCCGGTGCTTTCCGCATGCGGGCCACCAGCGCAGCGCGAGCACGTGAGGCGCAGCGAGGTTCGTCCCTTCACCACGACTGATCAGGTCTGGGCGTTCGACGTGCCTAGACAATTGCCCGCTGACGGCGGGTGAGAACTGAGATGTCATGCCAGTAAAACCCGCCAATCTCGATCGCGCGCCAAAGAACCGCTGGTCATCCGCCGAGCGCGACACCCGTGGGCATGCACCCCACACCGATGAAAACCGTCGCAGTGCCTCGCCCTCGGGTTTCGCCGACCTGGGCGTTCCCGCTAACCTCGTCGCCGCGCTCAGCGCGGATGGCATTGCCGAACCGTTCCCAATCCAGGCCGCGACCATCCCGGACGCGCTCGCGGGCAAGGACGTGCTGGGCCGGGGTCGTACCGGCTCGGGCAAGACCCTCGCCTTCGGCCTGCCAATGATCAGCAGACTCGCCCGCTCGTCCCGCCGGGAGAAGGTGCAACCGCGTGGCCTGGTTCTGGTGCCGACCCGGGAGCTAGCCATGCAGGTCGCCGACGTCGTCGCACCTCTGGCGCGGATCGCCGGGCTGTCGCTGGTACTGGTCGCCGGCGGCATGCCGTACCCGCCGCAGATCCTGGCGTTCTCTCGTGGTGTCGACCTGGTGGTCGCGACGCCCGGACGGCTGATCGATCTGATGGACCAGGGAGCGGCGGATCTGAGCCGTATCGAGATCACCGTACTCGACGAGGCGGATCACATGGCCGACCTCGGCTTCCTCCCTGCGGTGAGCCGGATACTGGACGCCGTGCCCGACCACGGGCAGCGATTGTTGTTCTCGGCCACCCTGGACAAATCCGTCGACCGGCTGGTCCGCAAGTACCTGCACCAGCCTGTTGTGCATCAGGTCGACACCGGCCAGGCCAGTGTGCCGCTGATGAGCCATCATCTGGTCAACATTGCGCCGCAGCACAAGGCCGAGCTGACCGCAGAGCTCGCCAGCCGGCCCGGCCGAACGTTGATCTTCGTCAGCACT
>DATCXA010000195.1:0-3851 GCA_036566085.1 Propionibacteriaceae bacterium | reverse complement strand
CGTGCTGCCGTATCGACGGAGGACGTCGGCGGCAGCGCCAGGGTTGCCGTTGCTCCACGGAAGGTGATCAATCCGATCTTGTCGCGGCGCTGATAGGCGTCGAGGAGTAGGGAGAGTGCGGCGGCTTTGACGGCCTCCATGCGACGCCGCGCAGCCATTGAGCCCGACGCGTCGACAACCAGGAGCACGAGGTTGGACTCGCGCCCTTCCGTAACCGCCAGGCGCAAATCCGAGACGGCCAGGCGCAGTTGTTCGGCAGGCAGGCGACCGCGTACGCGCTGGTGTGGCGCAGCCGCGCGGATGGTCGCGGTGAGATGCAATCGGCCGCGATTATCGACGGCAGGCATCGCCCCGACGGTCCGCCCGAGCGAGGTAAGAGCGCGGCTGCGACGGCCCGCCTCACCGATGCCGATGCCGGGTGCGGCGAACAGCCGGGTGTGGTACGCCGCGCCGGCCGAAAACATCCGATCGTGTGACCCTGAGCTCCCCTCATTGCGCCCTGAGCCCTGAGCGGGCTGCAGATCCTGGTGCGCCGAGCTCGACGAAGCACCTTCAGGGAACTCCGGCGGCTGCCCATTGGGACTCGAATCGGTGAAAGACCCATTTGGCGGGTGATCATCTGGCGGTCGCGGATCTGGTTCTGGCTCCTCATCAAGAAGTCGATCAAGAAGATCCTCGTCCAGGCCAGGCGCATCGAAGGGATTGCGGCGGCGTCGATGCGGCAACGCGAGCCTGGCCGCGGCACGGATATCGGACTTGGTGATCTCGCGGCGCCCTTGCCAGGCCGCATGGGCAGCCGCCGCTCGTGCGGTCACGATGTCGGCTCGCATGCCGTCGACCTCAAAGGCCCCGCAGACCCTGGCGATGGTGGCGAGCTGCCGATCATCGAGGCTTACCGATGGCAGCAACGATCGGGCAGTGATGATCTTGGCCCGAAGTTCATCTTCACCAGCCGCATAGTCGGCAACGAAGGCTGTCGGATCACGATCGAACGCGATCCGACGCCGAATCACTTCTGCTCGCAACTCGGGATCGCGCGGAGCGGCTATCTCTACTGTCAGCCCGAAGCGATCAAGCAGCTGTGGCCGCAGCTCACCTTCCTCGGGATTCATCGTTCCGATCAAGATCAACCGGGCGGCGTGGGCAACTGAGACCCCCTCGCGCTCAACTGTTGACCGGCCCATCGCAGCAGCATCTAGTAGCAGATCCACTAGGTGATCATGGAGGAGGTTGACTTCATCGACATAGAGGATCCCTCGGTGGGCCGTGGCCAGCAGTCCGGGCTCGTAGACCACCTGGCCGACACCAAGAGCTTGCCGTAGATCAAGCGAGCCGATCACCCGATCTTCGGTTGCGCCCACCGGAAGCTCAACGAGCCTCGCCGGGCGCGACGTCGCTACAGGATGATGATGAGGGCCATCGGGACAGGTCGGATCAGGGTCGGCTGGATCGCAGCTGAAGCGGCAGCCGTCAGTCACGCTGATGCTTGGCAACACATCTGCCAGAGCGCGAACCATAGTGGTCTTCGCGGTGCCCTTCTCACCGCGTACCAGGACACCGCCGACCTCTGGCGAAATGGTGGTCAGGATCAAGGCGAGTGCCATGTCTTCGGAACCGACGACTGCGGAGAACGGAAACGTCCGCACCTCACACCCTCCCTGCGGGTATCCACGCCCGCGGCATGTCTGGGTTGGGCCGGCATACGCGGTATGCGACAGCGGCCAGCTGCGGCAGTCGTCCTGACTTCCCGGATTTGCTGGTGGTGCCCAAGCGTCCGGGTCACAGTGGCGGGACCGCTCCGGACTCACACCGGATTCCTCTGCCGTCGCCGCCTCGAATCATGTCATAGAAAGTCCGGGCATACAGTCTGAGGCGTGATCGAGGTGGTCGGCCTGAGCGCGCGGGGGTGGGATGACCTTCCGGAGCGACTGCGGGCCATAATCCGGTCCGCGGACATGCTGTTTGGCAGCCCTCGCCATCTTGATCTGATTCCGCAGCTTCCTGATCAGCAACGGCTGCCGTGGCCTACGCCGCTGCGAGCAGGGTTGCCAAGCCTCCTCAACCAGCTTGCCGGTCGACGCGTTGTAGCACTCGCCTCCGGTGATCCGTTGGTCGCCGGGATCGGTAGCACTCTGTTGGACCTGCTCGGGCCCGACATCGTTCGTATCCATCCGGCAGTGTCCTCGGTCTCGCTGGCGCGGGCACGAATGGGCTGGCCGGAGGAGACCACCCAGCTGGTGCGGTTACGTGGCGGCGATCTCGATGTTGTGCGTCGGTATCTGTTCCCGGGTCAACGCTTGATCATCTTGTCGCGGGACGCCACTAGTCCCGATGAGGTCGCGCGGCTGCTCATCGATTCAGATTACGGCGAGAGTGTGATCACGATCTTAGGTGATCTTGGTTCGGAGAGTGAGTCGCGAACCGAGGTAGCGGCCCGCGATTGGCCGGGCAAGGCGCCGGCGCTCAATGTGATCTGCGTTGCCTGTGCCGGTATGGGCCGTGACGCGTCGTTGGCGTCGGGTTTACCTGACGAGGTGTTTGATCATGATGGGCAGCTGACCAAACGTGATCTTCGAGCATCGGCGCTGGCTCGTCTCATGCCGCGGCCGGGGGAATTACTGTGGGATGTCGGTGCCGGCGCCGGCTCGGTGGCGATCGAGTGGCTGCGCACTGACCCTAGGTGCCGCGCTATTGCGATCGAGCGCAATCTTGAGCGGGCGAAACGGATTCGTGGCAATGCGGAAGCGCTGGGCGTTCCGGGGCTGGAGGTGTTGCACCTGGAGGCGCCGATGGCCCTGACTTCGCTCCTCCAGCCAGATGCAGTTTTTGTCGGCGGCGGTGCGGTTCGAGAGACGCTCGAGAAGTCCTGGTCGGCGTTACGACCCGGCGGCCGGCTGGTCGTTCATGCGGTGACGCAGGAGACCGAGATGATCATTGTCGATTGCTGGCAGCGCTATGGCGGCGAACTAACCAGACACTCGGTGGAGTACCTGGAGCCGATTGGGCGCTATCACGGCTGGCGGCCGGCGCGACCGGTGGTGCAGTGGAGCGTGATCAAGGACATGGAGTGACTATTCATTTCATCGGGGCAGGCCCAGGAGCGGCCGACCTGCTGACCCTTCGGGCCGTACGGCTGCTCGAGTCATCTCCGGTTTGCATGTACGCCGGCACCTACATTGACGATCAGATCCTGGCGCATTGCCCACCCGGCGCAATCCTGGTTGACAGCCAGCATCTTGATCTTGACCAGATCACCGAGCACTTGGTTTCGGCTGATCAGCGTGGCGATGACGTCGCCCGGCTCTGCTCTGGGGATCCCTCGATCTATTCGGCACTGGCCGAGCAAACTCGGCGACTCGATGAGGCTGGCGTGAGCTGGGATGTGACGCCCGGCGTACCGGCGTACGCAGCCGCCGCCGCGATCATTGGGCGCGAGCTGACCGTCCCAGAGCTGGCTCAGACGGTGATCTTGACGCGTACTCAGGCTGAATCCACTGCCATGCCGGAGACAGAATCACTTGGATATTTGGCCAAGACACAGGCGACCATGATCCTCCACCTTGCGATTCGGCGGATTCGCCAGATCTGTGCGGAGCTGGCGCCTGCATATGGCGCCGATTGCCCGGTTGCAGTGGTCGCCAGCGCTACTCAACCCAACGAGCTCGTGCTCCGCGGGACGTTAGCGACCATCGCCGACCAGGTGGAGACTGCCGGTTTGCGCCAGGCCGCTGTGATCATGGTTGGGCAGGCGTTGCACGCTGCGGACTTTGTGGAGTCTCATCTGTATGGGAAGCGCCGTCGTTGACTGACTCAGCTGTCCGAGATCGGCTGGTCCACACCACCGAGCCGTG
>DATCXA010000190.1:0-4936 GCA_036566085.1 Propionibacteriaceae bacterium | reverse complement strand
CGACCGATCCAGCCAGAATTCTGGTCGACGGCAGCATCGTGGAGACCTTTCATCGAAGCCGAAGCTGCACAACGCGCGCCTATCCGACCATGAGCAGCAGCTGGGTCGCGGAAGGCGCTGCTGTCACCGCGTATCGGCTGGGCCACAAGGGCCCCGACGCACCCGCCGCCGCGGATCTACGACGGAGTTTCGCAGTACAGCAGAGCAGGCAAAAGTAAGTTGCTGAATCGAGGAATCGCTGCCCTCATCGAAGCGCTGCAGCGTCATGGCGACCGCCTTTTCGGCCATTGCTCGATCTGGCCGCTCGATCGTGGTCAGTCGTGGAACGGCTTGTGAGGCCAACTGCTCACCGTCCTCCAGGCTGACCAGCGACAGCTCGGTCGGGATGGCGACATTGAGGTTTGCGGCAGCGAGGACCGCACCCATGGCAAGCCGCTCGTGGATGCAGATCAATGCCGTCGGCGTGTTCGGCCCGAGCAGCAGCGCACTGGCCGCCTCGAAGCCGGATTCAATGTCGCTGTTGGCAACGCGATGAACCGATATGCCAATATGCTCCGCGGCGGCCGTCGCCTCAATGCCCTCCAGACGGAGGCGGCTTTGCATCGCGTCGAGCGATCCCGCTACCACCCCAATGCAGGTGTGCCCGGCATCAATCAAGACTCGGGCCGCGGCTGATCCAGCGCCGTACTCATCGGCAACGATGCTGGTCAGGCCGCGATTCGGAGCAACGCAGTTGACCAAGATCGTCGGAATGGTCGACATGACTTCAACCGGCTGATACTCGATGAGATCTGGGGCGATCACTAGTAGCGCATCCACCTGGCGATCATGAAGTGTGGCCAGGGCCCGGCTCTGATGATCACGGTCATTCGCGGTATCCATGAAGATCAACAAATAGCCTTCCGCTGTGGCCTTCTCCAGCGTCGCGTGCAGCATTGGCAGTGAGGACCCGCTTTGGCCAGGCCAAGTCAGGACGCCGATGGTGCGGGTGCGTCGGCTGCGCAGGCTAAGGGCCACTGCGTTCGGGGTGTAGTTCAGCCGCCGCGCCGCCTCGAAGATCGCCTGCTGCTTGTGCCGCGCAATGTGGCCCTTGGCGCGTCCATTGAGGACCAGTGAGACAGCACTTCGTGACACGCCGGCAAGATCAGCTACGTCCTGTGCAGTCGCCTTCCGTGCCACTTGACCCCCTTGCCCCGACTACCACAACTGTATGCAGGCTTCGAGGCGGCCTTGCTCGCGAAGGACGCGGGCAGCTCAGCTACCAGCCTCAGCCTGGGCTTTGCGCGCAGCGTCGAATGGCGCACGGTCGAAGATGAACAAGCTGCGAATGATCTTCCCGTCCTGGACCGTCACGCACTCGGCGCCGGGTGCACTGTTCACCGGCACGGTTTCGGTGTCGTACATGATCACTGCTTTCTCATCGTCACCAAACGCGGCAACGAGTGCTGAGCCGGTCAGGATCTGTACAAACGGACCCATAAAGTTCCGGTACGCGGTGATCCCTTCGAGGCGGCCGGCCGGGGCGTCGCAGACAATGTCGTCGGCGATATAGCTCATTGCCTTATCGAGGTCATGACCAGTCCAAGCGTGGTAGTAGGCCAGCGCGACCTGGAGCGCGGGACTCGTGGATTCGGTCATCATGATCTCCTTCCGTCGTGGAATTGGAGGCGAATATGGTTCCTCCTACCTATGTAGACACCACGACGGCCAGGAACGGAACGCTGGACGAGCAACTCCAATCAAAATGGCATTCTGAGGTGCGTGAGGCAGGCAGCGCTCGAACAAGCAGGGCTGGAGCGCGCACGTACCGGCGATGAGCAGGCGTTTCGCGAGATCATTGACCCGTACCGGCGTGAGCTGTTGGCCCATTGCTATCGCATGCTCGGCTCGCTGACCGATGCCGAGGACATGCTGCAGGAGACCTTGCTGTCGGCCTGGCGGGGGCTGCCACGGTTCGAAGGCCGTTCCTCGCTGCGGTCCTGGCTGTACCGCCTCGCCACGAACACTTGTCTCAACGCGATGCGCTCCACTGCGCGGCAGGTTCAGACCGAGCCGACCCCGCCATTCCAACCGCCGGAACCGACTCAACGTGACGAGATCACCTGGCTCCAGCCGTACCCGGACAACTTGCTCGACGGAATTCCCGATTCCGCGCCAGGCCCGGAGGCCCGCTACAGCCAAACCGAAGCTATTCAGCTCGCCTTCGTTGCTGGCCTGCAGCGCATGCCGCCGAGGCAGGCGGCTACCGTTCTGCTGCGCGACGTTCTCGGCTTCGGCACGGACGAGGTTGCGGCCATGCTCAAGACCAGCCAGACGGCGGTGAAGGGAACGCTGCAGCGCGGGCGGGCGGCGCTGGAAAGTTCTTGGAGCGAGGGTGCGCACCAGCTGACGCCGGGATCGGCCGCGGAGCACAATCTCGCACGCCGTTTTGCCGACGCGTACGTCGCTGCCGACATCGACGGCGTGGTGACACTTCTCACTGATGATGCGTGGCTGTCCATGCCTCCGGCGCCGCACCAATACCGCGGCGTCGATGCGATCAGGTCCTTCCTGCAGGCCAGCTTCGACTTCCGTGGAGACCGGAGCGTTTACCTGCTCCCTGGCAGAGCCAACCACCAGCCAGCTCTAGCCAGCTACCTGAGTGATCAAGAAGAGCCGATGGCGAAACCGGCTGGGTTATTCGTGCTCACGCTTTCAGCAGATCGCATTCAGGCCGTGACCCGCTTCCACCGCGATGATCTTTACCCGCGGCTCGGCTTCCCCGACTCGTTGTCTGTATCGGAGTAGGTCGCCGCCGCGCGCAGCCGCCGAGTGCAGTAACTGCCCACTCCGGCGCAATCCCGTGGGCAGTTACTGCACACTCAGCCGAAGAGGCTGGCCCAGAGTTCGTCAAAGACAGGCGGCGGACCGTCATAGCCATTGGCTTTGAGGGCCTGGTAGACCGCGCGGACCAGTTGACGCGCCCACCGCGCTCGCGCGGAGGTGATTCGCATAAGCGTCCAATGGTCCCTGACAAAGAATTCTTGCCGATCAATGTCGCGGTTCCACTGGTTGCGGTCAGTCCGGTGCTGATCCCCCTCGTACTCGATGATCAGCCGGTACGCCAGGTAGACCAGATCGACGCGGCCGATCGGACCCTGGTCGTCACCGATGACGAGATTGCATTCCGGCATCGGCAACCCGGCGAGGACTAGGCAGAGCCGCAGCCAAGTTTCCCGCGGGGAGTCCACCCGTTCCCGTACCAATTTCACCGCGCTACGCGCAGGGACGACGCCGCGACCCGAATATTCCTGTACAGCGGACTGCAGCTGCACTAGGCCGGCACGGCGGCACCGAATCAGCCAATCCCCGGCCGTCACGAGCTCGAGCAGATTCAACGTCGAGGCTGCCACCAGCCAGCAATGCTCTGGCGCTGCGATCCCGTCACGGTGCGTAGGCAACTGTTTGACCCGGATCACCGTAACCTCACGCCGGCGCACCGGCCGAGGATGGGTGCTTGCGAAAACCATCGGCACTTCAGGTCCGACGTCGACGCCGAGTAGCTGTAATCCGGTGACTCCAGTCGCAATCGTGCTCGACGGCAGCGCGAGCATCGCGCCTCGGACGCGGAGGCGATGGGTGTCGGCGGTCGCCGCAGGGACGTACACACCCTTGGCGATGCGTCGGAAGCGAGAGCCCTGCAGCGTCTTCAACGAGACTCCGAGGGCATATGCGTCTACGGTCCGAAAGGGTTGGCCATTGAGGGCCGGTGGTATATCAGCCGGTCGCATGAAGACACTTTGCGGCCTCCACTGGGGCGCAGAGCGAGGCAGAACCCAATCTGTGGATAGCTTTTTCAGGCCGACTGTGCACTAACTGCCCACGTCAAGGCGCGACGGTGGGCAGTTCCTGCACACTCGCGAGAACTCGCGGCGATTTACAGCAGATCGTTGATAACGATTGATTGTTCGCGAGAGGGCCCGACGCCGATGCCGGAGACCCGGGCGCCGCAGAGCTCCTCGACCCGGTTCACGTAGACCTGGGTGTTCTTCGGCAGGTCGTCAAACTCCCGGCAGCCGCTAATGTCCTCGGTCCACCCGTCCAGCTCCTCATAGATCGGGACGGCATGGTGAAACTCCGACTGGGTCAGCGGCATCGTGTCGTGCCGTACGCCGTTGACTTTGTAGCCAACGCAGACAGGAATCTTTTTCCAGCCGGTTAGCACGTCGAGCTTGGTCAAAAAGAGGTCCGTAAAGGCGTTGGCGCGCGCAGCCGCCTGAACGACCAATCCGTCGAACCAGCCACACCGGCGCTTGCGCCCGGTTGTCGTGCCGAACTCGGCACCAACCTGTGCAAGCCTCTCGCCGTCCTCGTCGTGCAACTCGGTCGGCATCGGGCCCTCGCCCACTCGCGTGGTGTAAGCCTTTGCGATCCCAACGACACGATCAATCCGAGTAGGACCGACTCCGGTCCCTACGCACGCCCCACCGGCAACCGGATTCGACGAGGTCACATACGGATAGGTTCCATGATCAACATCGAGGTGGTGCGCCTGGGCGCCCTCGAAGAGCACCACCTTCCCGGCGTCGAGTGCATCATTGAGCAACTTGCTGACGTCAACGACATGCGGTCGGATTCGGTCCGCATGGGACAGCAGGTGCTGGGTGACTTCGTCGGGGTCGATCCTGCGCCGGTTATAGACCTTGACGAGCAAATGGTTCTTTTGCTCGAGCGCGGCCTCTACCTTCTTGCGCAGGATCGATTCATCCAACAGATCCTGAACGCGTACACCGATCCGGTTGACCTTGTCCGAGTACGCCGGACCGACCCCGCGTCCGTTCGTACCGATCCGAGCCTTGCCGAGGAACCGCTCGGTGACCTTGTCGATGACCTGGTGGTAGGAGGTAATGATGTGCGCGTTCGCCGAAATCACCATGTGCGAGGCGTCAACTCCGCG
>DATCXA010000187.1:0-4147 GCA_036566085.1 Propionibacteriaceae bacterium | reverse complement strand
TTCATCCTGCTTGCCCTCCTGTCCTGACTGGCGTGCAGCCGACGCTACGCCACCAAAGGTGTGATCTTGTCGAACTCATCGCGATGGGCCTCAAGCTCGACGTCGAGGTCGTAATGGGTCTGCAGGTTAATCCAGAACATGTCCGAGGTACCCAGTGCCCGCGACAAGCGCAGCGCCGCGTGATGTTTCCAGCGAACTTTGGACCACTCAGGCCTCTGAAGTTCCGGCAGGCGTTAGCAAATCCAACCGCACACCGAGCAAACGCACCGGCCGAGTGATCTCGAAGCGTGCCAGGACCAGGCGGGCACCCGCCTCGACGATGTCAGGATCGGTCGTTATCTCAGGCAGCTTGCCCGTCCTGACCTGGGTGAAGAAACTCCGAGTCCTGACAGTCACTCCGACATGGGTCACCAGCCGACCGTCGCTGCTGACCTCCGCAGTAAGTTCGCGGGCCATCGCCGCGACATGATCGGCGATCACTGCAGCGTCGGTCAGGTCGCTTGGAAAGGTCACCTGGCGGCTCTTTGACCGGGCCAGCCAAGGCTCCGTAGTGATCGTCCGCGACCGGCCGCCACGTGCCAGTCTGCGCAGATGAGGACCGATAGTGGGGCCAAACCAGGCAGCAAGATCATCCGGATCCGCGAGGGCTAGATCGGTCACTGTGCGCACGCCGTGATCGGCGAGCCGGGCCGCGGTCCGCTTGCCGATCCCCCAGAGCTCGATGACATTTCGGTAGCCCATGGTGCTCATCCAGTTGGTCGAGTCCAGGCGATAGATATGTTCCGGCGCCGCTTTCGCGAAACCGGTTGCCATTTTGGCTCGTTCCTTGGTGTCTCCGATGCCCACGGCGCAGGTCAGACCAGTGCGGTCGTACACGGCGCTTCGGACCACGCGGGCGAGTTCCTCGGGGAGGTCGTGCCGAGCTCCGAGGAACGCTTCATCCCAACCCCACACCTCGACCGGGTACCCGAAGCTCCGCAACACGTCCATGACCTCCGCCGAGGCAGCGTCGTACGCCGGATGATCACTCGGCAAGAACACTGCGTCGGGGCACTTGCGGAGTGCGCGCTGCATAGGCATTCCGGAACGCACCCCGTACACCCTCGCCTCGTACGAGGCCGTAGCCACCACCTGTCGTGGCTTAGTGGGATCACCGTCGCCACCCACGACAACCGGACGGCCACGAAGTTCTGGTCGGCGGCGGACTTCAACCGCTGCCAGGAAGGAATCCATGTCGACGTGCAGGATCCACCACCCAAGGGTCTCCGGCCGGGTCACCTCTTCAGACTGCCCCATCGCTAGGGTCGAGGCATGCCGCCCGGAGTGGTGAGCCAGACCACCCTGCAGCTACTCGCAGCCGAGCTTGGCCCGGAATCGCCGCTGCCGCCGTTCACCGGGCTGCAGCGGCTTCCTGATCCCTCGTCTTCTCCCGACCTGCCACTCGAGATGCGCGACCGCATCGCGTACGGTCGGCTGGCCAATCCGCTGCCCTACGCGTTGCAGAACGGCTATTCACGAGACTTGCGGCCACGTGACCTTCCTGCAATTCGGCTGGCGAACGGTCGGCTGGAATCGCTCGTGCTTCCGGGTCTCGGGGGCCGGCTCTGGTCGCTGCGCGACCTGGTGACGGAGCGGGATCTGGTGTTCAGCAACCGGCGCCTGCAGTTCGCCAACTTCGCGCTCACTGACGCGTGGTTCGCCGGCGGGATCGAGTGGAACCTCGGCTCCACCGGCCACTCTGCCACGACAAGTCGACCAGTCTTCGCGGGCCGCGTGGAGTCCAACCGCGGGGCCGCGCTGCGGATCTGGCAGTGGGAACGCACCCGGGATCTGGTGTTCTCGGTCGACCTACTGATGCCGGCGGATCGTTCCCTGCTGCTGGCTTTTGTACGCGTCCGCAATCCCGATCCAGAACCGAAGCCGCTTTATTGGTGGACCAACATCGCCGCTCCGGAGGAGCCGGGCGTGCGAGTCTTGGCACCCGCCGCTCGAGCCTGGCGTACAGGATATGACGGATCCATCGCGCGAGTCGATATTCCCTTTCCTGACGACCCGGCCACCGACGTCAGTTACCCGTTGCTGGCGCAGCGCGCAGCGGATTACTTCTTCGAGGTGCCTCCCGAACGTCGGGCCTGGATTGCGGCCGTGCAGGCGGACGGCCGCGGGCTGGTTCAGACATCTACGGCGGAGTTGCGCGGCCGGAAGCTGTTTCTCTGGGGCACGTCTGCCGGCGGGCGGCACTGGCAGGAGTGGCTTTGTGGATTTGGCTCTCGCTATCTAGAGATCCAGGCCGGTCTAGCTACGACGCAACTCGAGCATCTGCGGTTGGAGGGTGGCGCCGACATCAGCTGGGCGGAGGCGTATGCGCCTATCGAGGCGGCGCCGGGAGCTGTGCACGGTTATTGGCCGGACGCGCTCGATGAGCTCGGCAAGCTGGTGGCCGGGGCGATTCCGAACGAAGAGCTCGACGAATGGCACCGCTGGTGGCGAGCCGCAGTAGCCGATGAGGCGCCGGAACAGTTGACGGCCGGCTCTGGCGCCGGCGAGGCGGAACTTGTCGTACGCGGCCATGACCCCGATGATCTGCCGGGGACCCCGTTCGGACAACCGATCTCAGACGGCTTCCGCCATCTTGTCGCGCTGGCTAGGGCGGATGCAGTGGACCAGGATGCCGCGGGCGCGGACGTGCTGATACCCCCGATCACAGGCAGCTGGGGCGCAGTGCTCGATCGGGCAGCGGATGGCTGGTGGGGCCAACTGATGATCGCGATTCGATCCCACGCCAGTGGTGATCTTGAAGAGGCGCGACGCAGCTACCTGAGCTCCGACAAGATCAAGTCGACGCCTTGGGCGGCTCGCGGTCTGGCCCTGCTCGCCGCTAGCCACGGAGATCAGGTGAGCGCCGCGGACCTTTACGCCCGCGCCGTCGCTCAGGCGCCGACCTGTCTGCCACTCCTGGTCGAGGCCACCGACCAACTGCTGGCCGCCGGGCGACCCGATGCCTGCCTGGTGATGATCAACGGGGCGCCCAGAGAGATCACTGTGCACGGCCGGGTGATTTCGCAGCAGGCTCGAGCCCTGCTGGCCGGCGGCCAAGGCGATGCGGCCAGGGCCATCCTCGAAGCCGGGATCGAAGTGCCCGATCTTCGAGAGGGGGAGACACTGGGAGTGCTGTGGCGCGCAGGGTTCGGCGACCGGCCGCTGCCGTACGACTACGACTTCCGTATGCGTCCGGACCTCGACGGCTAAGAATCTTCGGCCATGCCATCCAGACAAGGAAACGCGCGTGGACCGGCGGGTCCGTTGAATGTTTGACCGGCCACTGCAGCGGTGCATGACCGGCTAGAGTCCAATACAAACGGCGAGCGCAAGGGCGGATGACGTGGCCACTGTGGATGATTCGATGAAAGCCTGGCTCGACATGGTCGAGCAGTTTCAGAAGATCGGCCTTGGTTCGAATGCGCCTGAGCTATGGAAGATGATGTTCGCTCCCATGCAGCAACAGTTGGATCTCGTCCAAAAAACACTAGAAGCACAAACAGAGTTCCAGCGAGAAATGACCGAACAAGCGCTTGCTCCTATGCGGCAGGTCTTGGATGGCCTGAAGCAAGCCGCGAAAACGACTCGCGCCGCCGGTGAAGCTCTCAAACAGGCCGGAGAGTTGTTGACACAACAGGCGAGTGCGATGGATCAGGCCCTGAGCTTCACGGGCCCGTTTCTTGAATTCACAGCTCCCCGTAGCAAAAGAGCAGCGAAGCGTAAGTAGCGATTCCGCCAGCGTGTAATCGGAGTCGCCGGTTGACGGCAGCCATGGACGGCTCGAAGCCTAAGCCGGCCGAAACGAGCATGACCCACCTCGTCCGGCTCAACGAGGGGCTCAGGTAGCTCACCCGAACCATCGCCGTTGCGGACGGCTCATGCCGGTGGTCGAATGGAGGTTGGAAGCTGCGGCTCCCGTTCCCCGACCCTTCAGGCGCGAGCGAGGCAGGCGATGAGCGACAATCTTTCTCTTGATCCCAAGACAACGGCTGTTGTCCTGATCGAGTACCAGAATGACTTCACCTCCGACGGAGGCGCCCTCCACGGAGCCGTCGCTGACGTGATGGACTCGACCGGCATGCTGGACAACACGGTTCGGCTCGTGGCG
>DATCXA010000186.1:0-4096 GCA_036566085.1 Propionibacteriaceae bacterium | reverse complement strand
TGACCGATCCGGGCACCTGGCACGCGCTTTATCTGACGTTTGCGGTCATGATCATTACGTGGCTGGTGCAGACACCGATCTGCTTGCTGCTGGGCACTTTCATCGCTGGGCAGCAGCGCTATCGGGCCTTCCTGGCCGTGCTGTTCTTCCTGCCGCTCCTGATGTCCTCGGCTGCGATAGCGATTGCGTTCAAGTCGCTGCTGGATCCGAACTTTGGACTGGCCGCCGGCCTGCACGTGCCATTTCTGGCACAGGATTGGCTGGGTGATCCGACGCTGGCGTTTATCACTGTGATCTTCGTGATCGCCTGGCAGTTCATCCCGTTTCATACGCTGCTCTACCAAGGTGGCGTACGGCAGATTCCCGAACAGATGTATGAAGCCGCCCAGATCGATGGGGCAGGGCGGGTTCGACAATTCTTCTCCATCACCATCCCGCAGCTGAAGTACACGATCATTACGTCCTCGACTTTGATGCTCGTGGGCTCGCTGGTGTATTTCGACCTGATCTGGGTCCTGACCCAGGGCGGTCCTGGCAATGCCACCCGGATCCTCGCCCTGGACATGTACATCCGAGGTTTCCAGGCGAACCAGATGGGTGCGGCGAGTGTCATCGGCGTGATCCTTGTGGTGGTCGGGCTGGTGTTAACGATCGTCATCCAGCGCCTTGGCGGCAAGGACCTGAGGGCTAGCCAGATGGAGGGGATGTGAGATGACCACGACTGTTGCCACTCCGGTCACAGCACCGCTGCGGGCTTCCTCCGGCGCCCGACGAGTGAAGGGTCGCCGCAACTATCTGGGCGGCTTCTTCGCATGGGTGTGGCTGGCGATCATCATCATCCCGGTCTATTACGTGGTGATCACCTCCTTCAAGGATCAGGGCGCCTACTTCACCCAGAATCCGCTCGCTCCTCCGAACCCGCCGACGCTGGCGGCGTACCTGGACGTGGTAGAGGCCGGGATCGGCCGTTACTTCCTCAACTCGGTGATCGTCACCGTCGGGGCGGTGATCCCGCTTGTCCTCGTCAGCTTCCTGGCGTCGTACGCCATTGTCCGGGGCGACAGCCGGGTGCTGCGCTTCAGCCGGACATTATTCCTGCTGGGGCTCGCCATTCCGTCGCAGGCGGCGATCGTCCCCCTCTATTTGCTCATCACTCGGATTCAGATGTATGACTCGCTGGGCGCGCTGATCTTGCCATCCATCGCTTTCGGAATCCCGCTCACGGTGTTGATCTTGAGCAACTTCATCCGCGACGTACCCCGCGAGCTGTTCGAGTCCATGCGACTCGACGGCTGCACGGATTGGCAGATGGCGTGGAAGTTGGCATTCCCGTTGACGCGGCCGGCAATCGTGACCGTCGGCATCTACAACGGCCTGCACGTCTGGAACGCATTCCTCTTCGCCCTGATCTTGACCCAGAGCCCAGAGAAGCGCGTGATGCCGCTGGCGTTATGGGCGTTCCAGGGCGAGTACAGCGTGAACATCCCGGCCGTGCTGGCCGCTGTGGTGCTGTCCACGCTGCCGATCTTGGTGCTTTACGTCGTCGGTCGTCGCCAACTGCTGCGGGGCCTGACGGCGGGATTTGGTAAGTAGCCCCGGCCCCGCCCGCGGCCCTCGCCGCTAGAGCCGGTCACAACCTCACACACTTGATCACTGAAGGATCGCAATGACCACCTCCCGAACCGGGCGCCACGTTCGCGGGCCGCGATCCCGCTCACCGGCGTGACCCGTACGATTCGCGGCGAAGGGGTAATGGACACCCCAGTCGTCGTCAACTACGCCTAACCAACTAGGAGGAGTCTTATGGCCCCGCAGCCCACTAAAGAGGACAAATTCAGCTTTGGTTTATGGACCGTCGGCTGGCAGGCACGGGATCTGTTTGGAGAGGCGACCCGGCCGGTACTGGCTGCGGTTGAGGCGGTGAACAAGCTCGCCGAGCTTGGGGCGTACGGGCTCACCTTTCACGACGACGACTTAGTCCCGCCGGGAAGCAGCTCCACTGAGCGTGAGCGGATCATCAATGAGTTCCGGGCGGCGCTCGACGAGACCGGGATGGTGGTGCCGATGGTGACCACCAATCTGTTTCATGACCCGGTGTTCAAAGACGGCGGCTTCACAAGCAACGACCGGGGTGTGCGGCGGTACGCGATCCGCAAGGTGATGCGCAACATGGATCTGGCCGCCGAACTGGGCGCACAGATCTATGTCTTCTGGGGCGGTCGGGAAGGGTCCGAGGTCGACTTTGCCAAGGACGTCCGGGCCGCCCTCGACCGGTATCGCGAGGCAATGGACACGCTCGCCCAGTACTCGATCGACCGTGGGTATGGAATGCGGTTCGCGATTGAGCCCAAGCCAAACGAGCCGCGCGGCGACATTTTGTTGCCCTCGATCGGGCATGCGCTGGCATTCATCAATGAGCTTGAGCACGCCGAGATGGTGGGCATCAACCCCGAGACAGGGCATGAGCAGATGGCCTCGCTGAATTACACGCACGGAATCGCGCAGGCGTTATGGGCAGGGAAGCTATTCCACATCGACCTCAACGGGCAGAAGGGTCCCCGCTACGATCAGGATCTGGTCTTCGGCTATGGCGATCTGCTGCAGGCCTTCTCGACCGTCGATCTTCTGGAGAATGGGGCACCGGGCGGCGGGCCGACATACGAGGGGCCTCGGCACTTTGATTACAAGCCGCTGCGTACCGAGAACATTGATGGTGTTTGGGAGTCTGCGCTTGCCAATATGGAACTCTATTTGACGCTGCGCGACCGGGCACGGTCATTCCGCGCCGACCCCGAGGTACAGGAGGCGCTGGAGGCCGGCCGCGTCGGCGAGCTGAGCCAGCCCACACTCAACGACGGGGAGACCTACGAGAAGCTGCTGAGTGACCGCAGTGCATTCGAAGACTACGATCTCGACACCCCCAGGAAGCAGGGCTACGGCTTCGCCCGCATCCAACGGCTGGCTATTGAACACCTCCTCGGCGTCCGCTGAACGCAACTTCACAGACGTGCGAAAGGTCGACAAACAAGATGCCATTTGAGTTCCATGTCGCGACAACCGGATCCGACGATGCCGTCGGCTCCGAGGACCGTCCGCTCCGGACTATCAATCGGGCTGCGGACCTCGCCAAGCCCGGGGATACCGTCGTCGTTCACAGCGGGGAGTACCGCGAATGGGTCCAGCCCCGGCGCGGCGGGCTCAGCGATCTGCGGCGCATCATCTACACCGCGGCTCCCGGCGAGCACGTCGTGATCAAGGGCTCGGAACAGGTCACGGGATGGGATCAGGTGAGCGGTAACGTCTGGATGGTCGCCGTGCCGAACACCCTTTTTGGCTCCTTCAACCCTTTCGCCGAAGAGATTGCCGGCGACTGGATCGTCTACCCCGACAAGTCCACGCCGAAGAAGCACCTGGGCGATGTCTACCTCAACGGAACCAGCTTCTACGAGGTCATGACCCTTCCGGAGGTGTCGGATCCGCCGCTGCGCACGGAGGTGATAGACGACTGGACCGGAACAGTCGACCGGATCCGCGATCCCGAGCAGACGCGACTTGTCTGGTATGCCGAAGTCGGTGATGAGCAGACCACCATCTGGGCCAACTTCCATGGCGCGAACCCGAACGAGGAGCTCGTCGAGATCAACGTACGGCGCTCTGTGTTCTACCCGGTCGAGCACCACCTCAACTACATCACCGTTCGGGGGTTTGAACTCGCTCAGGCCGCGAGTCCCTGGGCCCCGCCGACGGCCGACCAGCCCGGCCTGATCGGGCCGAACTGGGCCAAGGGCTGGATCATCGAGGACAACGTCATCCACGACGCGAAGTGCTCCGCCGTCTCGATCGGCAAGGAGATGTCCACGGGCCACAACTACGCGACGCTGCGACTTGACAAGCCGGGCTACCAATACCAGCTCGAGTCGGTGTTTGCCGCCCGGCAGATCGGTTGGGACCGTGAGCACGTCGGATCCCACATCGTGCGCCGCAACACCATCTACGACTGCGGCCAGAACGGCATCGTCGGCCATCTCGGCTGTGTGTTCTCCACGATCGAGGACAACCACATCTACAACATCGCCCTCAGGCGGGAGTTCTACGG
>DATCXA010000179.1:0-5909 GCA_036566085.1 Propionibacteriaceae bacterium | reverse complement strand
AATGCGTCGCACCGTCACGGCAACCGACATCGAACGGTTCACCGAGATCAGCGGTGATCGTAATCCACTGCACTACGACCTCGAGGCGGCGCGCGCCTCCCGATTCGGAGAAATCGTTGTGCAAGGCGGCATTACGAGCGCGATCCTCAATGCAGTTGTCGCAGAGAAATTGCCGGGACCAGGAACTGTCTTTCTGAATGTCAATTGGAACTTCACCGCTCCAGTTCGGCCCGGTGACACGATCACTGGCCGGGTGGAAGTCACTGAAGTCCGCGCCGACAAGCCCATAACGAAGCTGCATACTACGGTGACGCGCGACGACCGCACCGTCGTATTGCAGGGCACTGCGGTGTGCTACACCATGACTACACGACACACCGAGGAGCCCACCATGAGCGCGACAACAGGTCCGGACGACGCCGGCCAAGACGAGAGCCAGCGTGATCATAGTGACGCGGAGAAGCCGGAGTATCAGGAAAAACCCGTAGCCGGCGCCGAGATCGGCATCATGCCGGAGGGCGAGGGCAGCTCCTTCGAGCCCGAAGAGGATCCCGAGGCACAGGGCTGAGACAAGGCGCGCTCATTGCCGCCTCCTCGCTCGACGCTCGGCAAGCCTGTTAGCCGCGCCTCCCACCACTACTGCTATGAGCGTTCGTAACCGCGCAGCCAGTCCACAATGAATGCAGGGACGGCCGCTGCATCACTGCCGTCAGACCGCTCCGGAAAGTCGAAGACGGCAAGCATGAGTTGCATCGGGTACGTCGGCGGCCCTTGGCAGCTTCGCACCTGCACTCCATCAACCAGAAAATCGACCTTCTCCCCCGTCCAGTCCACAGCGTATGTATGGAATTCGGCTACATCGATCGGCAGCCGTACTGCATCGAAGTCCTCTCTCACTCCGGGATCGCGAAAGGCGTGCAGCCCCATCCCGACCGCTGCGGACTTTCCAGCAACCACCGCGTCGCCGAAGATCTCGACAACACAGATCTCTGCTGAACGGTGCGGCTGATCCTCAATGCCGGCCAACCAAAGAGCAAACATCGAACGCTCGCTTATAACCCCGCGGGCACGCATCTCGATGTAACCCTGTTCAGGTGTCCAACCCCAAAAGGGCTCCTGCTCCTCACGTACGGTGAGGCCGTCACGATAGGGCTGTTGGCCCGTGGTGCTGCCAGCTGGACCGGAGAAGTTGCCCGACTGGACTCCCGAGACCCGAAGCGGCGGCGTATGGTCGCCAGCGCACCAAAGTCCCTGGCTCGGCGAGATCGTCAGGTGCAGGCAGGAGTCATGGATGGCGTACGTCGCTGCCGTATCGGCACGCGAGCTCCAGGCCGGAAGGTAGTGAGGCAGCCAGACATCGCGATCGAGCTCCGGCGCATCGAAGTTTTCCTCGAATACCAGGCGAAGTCCGTCAGCGTCTTCAGACATCGGTCCATCATCGCGTGCAAAATTGCTCTCTGGTTTCGTTAGCGTTGGTTTCCGCTCTCGTTGAGTTCCTCTGGCGTAAAGGATCGGAAGGATCAGCCCGTGGCTAGCTACCAGCCTCAGCCCTCAGGTGCCATGCAGTCAGCACTACCACCACCGCTGGAGTTGCCGCACTACGGCATCGGCTTCGTCGATGCTGTCAAGCGAGGCTTCAAGAAGTACGCAACGTTCACTGGTCGTGCCAGTCGCAGCGAGTATTGGTGGTGGACGCTGTTTACTTTCATCGCCTACCTGGTACTTGGCCTGTTGACCTATGTCGTCGGCATCGCGACCTCACGCGATGGGGGTCGGACTCCGGGCCTTCTTGCAGTCCCGCTGCTCATCTTGTTTGCAGTCTTCGCTCTCGGCATCATCGTGCCCACACTCGCACTCACCGTCCGTAGACTGCACGACGCTGGATACAGCGGGCTGTTGGCGCTGCTGTTTCTTGTCCCATACGTGGGAGGGCTGATCATTATGATCTTCGCTCTGATGCCCAGCTCGCCGGCCGGAGCCAAGTACGACCCGGTCGCGACAACTCCCGCTTATTACCCCTATCCCCCACAGACCCCGTACTCGCAGTAAGGGCTGCTAACGGAAGTCACGGGAGCGATGCCTCGATGGCAGGATCCCCCTGGCCTCTGGATAAACCGAGCTCAATGGCTGCAGCCGTTCCGCAACCAGATTGGTCACTCCATCGCTGTGCTCGATACGGCCCCGAATGATCATGCCTGAGGCGTTGCGGCCGACTCGGCCAAAACGCCTCCACAGCTCGGCAGAACAGACCACGTTGAGCATCCCGGTCTCGTCTTCAAGATTGAGGAAGGTGACCCCACCCGCCGTAGATGGACGCTGCCGGTGGGTCACCATCCCCGCTACTTGCACACGACGTTCCGCGTACGCCGCGCCGAGCTGACCGATCGGCACTATGTCATGATCATCGAGCACTGGGCGTAGATGCTGCACTGGATGATCATCGGGAGATATCTTCGTAGCCCACAGGTCGGCCAGAGTGAGCTCCACCTCACTCATCCCGGGCAGTACGGGTGGTGTGGCATCAATAGCCGAGCCCGGCAGAGTTTGATCATTGTCGGCGTATCCCGCGTTCCAAAGCGCCTGGCGACGAGATAGCCCAAAGCAGTCGAAGGCTCCAGCGGTAGCCAAGGCTTCCGCCTGTGGCACCGTGAGCCCACATCTGCGTACCACATCGTTGATATCGACGAATCGCTGCTTACGGCGCTCGAGGACAATCCGCTCGGCCAGCTCGCGGCCGATGCCTTGAACCTCGGTGAATCCAAGCCTGACAGCGAAATTGCCATCACGACGATGTTCCAGCGTTCGATCAGGAGCAGACCGTACGAAAGGCCCTACCTCGAGTTGAACGCGCTGCAAGCAGTTGTCAAGTCCAGTTGGGCTGCAGCGACCAATGTCGACCGGTTGGAGGTCGGCATCGATCTCGGACAGCATGATGTCGGGACGCAGCACTGCTACGCCATGCCGCCGCGCGTCGGCGACCAGCGACTGCGGAGAGTAGAAGCCCATCGGCTGTGCCCTGAGCAGCCCAGCGAGAAAAGCTCCTGGATAGTGCAGCTTGAGCCAGGAGGAGGCATAGACCAACAACGCGAAGCTGATCGCGTGACTCTCTGCGAACCCGAAATTGGCAAAAGCCTGGATCCGGCTGTAGATGTCATCAGCCAGCGCGCCGGTAATCCCGTGCGAGGCCATCCCCGCGTAGAGCTTGTCCTTGAGCCGTTCGATCTTCTCCACGCCTCGCTTGGATCCCATGGCGCGGCGCAGCAGATCAGCATCATCACCGGTGCAACCACCAACCGCCATCGCGATCTGCATGAGCTGCTCCTGGAACAACGGCACCCCCTTGGTTCGCTCCAGCACAGGCTCCAATGCGGGATGGAGATAGGTCACCTCCTCCCGGCCGGTCGCCCGTCGGATGTAGGGATGCACTGCGCCGCCCTGGATTGGTCCGGGGCGAATCAGCGCGACCTCGATTACCAGGTCGTAGAACCGGCGAGGCAGCAGCCGAGGGAGGGTGCCGACCTGGGCGCGGCTCTCCACCTGGAAGACACCGATCGAGTCGGCACGGCACAACATGTCGTAGACGCCGGCTTCCTCCTTGGGCATAGTGTCGAGCGTCCAGCGCTCCCCCACCCTCGTTGCAACGAGATCGAACGTGTATTGAATCGCGGCCAGGATGCCGAGCCCTAGGAAGTCGAACTTCACCAATCCCATCCAGGCGCAACTGTCCTTGTCCCACTGCAGCACGGTCCGGTTGTCCATCCGGCCACGCTCGATGGGGCAGACTTCCCCCACTGGGCGCTCGGTCAGCACCATGCCGCCGGAATGAATGCCGAGGTGACGGGGTGCCTTCAGCAACTGTTCGGCCAGATCCACCACCTGATCGGGAATCTGATAGTCCAGTGCGGCGGCGGTCGCTGCGCTCCCATGATCATCTTCGATCTCACTGACCGGGAGCGTCCCCCAGGTATCGATCTGCTTGGACCAGGCGTCCTGTTGGCCGGTGGAGTATCCCAACGCCTTCGCCATGTCGCGAACCGCGGACCGCGGCCGGTAGCTGATCACGTTGGCTACCTGGGCGGCATTGCGACGCCCATAACGCCGGTAGACCTCCTGGATCACTTCCTCGCGCCGGTCGGAGTCGAAATCGACGTCGATGTCAGGCTCCTCGTCGCGAGTGGCCGACAGGAAGCGTTCAAATGGCAGCTTGAACGTAATCGGGTCGACTGCGGTGATGCCGAGCACATAGCAGACCACCGAATTGGCTGCTGATCCCCTGCCCTGGCAGAGGATTCCTTTGTCGCGCGCGAACTTCACCATGTCGTGCACGATCAAGAAGTAGCCGGGAAAGTCCTTGTCCTCGATTACCGCGAGCTCCTTGCGCAACCGCTCCTCGGCTTCTTCGCGGATGTGCGCGTAGCGATCGTCTGCGCCTTGGCGTGTCAGCTCCCGCAGCCAGCTGATCGGGGTGTGCCCGTCAGGCACATTCAGCTTGGGTAGTCGTGGCTTGGCCAACCGTAGGTTGAAGGCACATTGGTCGGCAACCTCGATAGTCTGCGCGACCACGCCCGGATAGCGCGTAAAGATCTGCGCCATCTCTGCCCCTGACCGCAAATGCGCACTGGGCCCGGACAGCCAGCCATCCATATCGGCCAGGCTCCGGCGTGCGCGTACGGCAGCCAAGGCGGCTCCCAGACGACCACCGTCCGGCGTGGCGTAGTGCACGTTGTTGGTAGCCACCACCGGCAAATTGTGATCATTGGCCAAGCCGAACAAAGCGTCGTTGAAATCGGAGTCAGTTGGCAGCCCGTGATCGATCAATTCGACCACAACATGATCATGACCGAACAGTGCCGTCAGCCGGTCTAGCTCCGCTGCTGCCGCTGACCGACCGGAAGTTATCAACGCCTGCCGTACGGCGCCCTTGCGGCAGCCCGTCAAGATCATCCAAATACCGCCCGATTCTGCGGCCAGTTCCTCCTCGACATAGCTGGGACGTCCCTTCTCATCGCCTCTCAGCTGGGCTTCGGTGATGGCGCCGGCGAGCCGGTGATATCCCTCGACGCCCCGGGCGAGCACGAGGAGATGCTGACCTTCAGGGTCGGCTACTCCGTTTTGTGGTGTGCTGAGTCCTAACGACAGTTCGGCGCCATAGATGGTGCGCAGGTCGTACGCGAGTGCGGCCTCAGCGAAGCGGGATGCCGCGTAGAAGCCGTCATGATCGGTAATCGCCAGCGCGTCCAGGCCCAGTCGAACTCCTTCTTCGATCAGTTCCTCGGGATCGCTCACGCCGTCCAGGAAGCTGAAATTGCTATGACAGTGCAGCTCTGCGTACGGCACAACTGGTCCGGGAGGACGCATGACCAGCTGCTCGACGGGCTCGTATGGCGGTCGTTTATGGGAGTATCCAGGGGCACTGTCACCCTCGGGATTGTCAGCGGAGTTGTCTGACATGGGTCGCCCGGACATCCGGCGCTCTAGCTCCCGCCAAGAGATCGGCGGGTTGTTCCAGCCCACGTCAGTAACCACACTCAGTCATAGCGGGCCTCTGTCCACCACTGGTCGTCCTCCACGACCAGCAACCACGCGCTGCCGTCGACGCCGGTGATCTGGAACCTGGCAACTTGGCGTGCTTGCTCCGAGTCCCACCACAGCTCATCAATCGGCCAAGGACCTGCCCAGGCATCGAGCTGCATCAGCTCAGATCCCTCACCAATGCTGATGAATGCGGGTGCAGCGGTGACCAGTCCGCGACCAGTGACTTTCACCGGTCTGTGGTCCTCGCTCAGCACGATTGACGGCATGGGTGCGGAGAACACCCTGGCTGGAGCCGGTGGTGGTATCGAGCCTGGCCATGGCAGCTTGGGATTGCGCTGCGAGGCGCGGCGTTCACCCCAGGGGCTGAGCAGCTG
>DATCXA010000164.1:0-2026 GCA_036566085.1 Propionibacteriaceae bacterium | reverse complement strand
TCATCCCGTACTTCCGGGCAGGCCTGGTTGTTGAGGGATGCGACATTTCGGAGGACATGCTCGCCCTCTGCCGTGAGCGAGCGCAGGCCGAAGGCCTGTCGCCCAACCTCTACCGACAGCCGATGCATCGCCTGGATCTTCCCCGTCGGTATCGCACGATCTTCGTCTGCGGAAGTTTCGGCCTCGGCGGCGACCGGGATCACGACCTGGAGGCGCTGCAGCGCTTCTACAGGTACCTCGAGCCCGGCGGCACGATGATTCTGGACAACCAAGTTCCGTATTCGTATGGCTCGGACTGGGGCTATTGGCTGAAGGATGAGCGGACAACGCTCCCGATGGCATGGCCGCCGCCCGGTAGTCGTCGGCGCGCGTCCGACGGGGCGGAGTACGAGTTGCGCTCGCGGCTGGTCGACCTCGATCCGCTGGCCCAGCGCGTCACGTACGAGATGCGGGCAGCGATGTGGCGCAACGACGCATTGATTGCCGAGGAAGAGCGCGCCCTCCAGCTCACGCTGTACTTCACAAACGAGATCATGCTGATGCTTGAGCGGGCGGGCTTTGCGAGCATCGAGCTGCGGGCGGGATACTCAGACGCGGCGCCGACCGCCGATGATGACTTCGTGGTCTTCATCGCCAAGAAGCCGGCGTAGGTCTCACCGTCGACTGCGCTGCGGGTGCTGCGGGCCCACGACTGGGCAGCGTCTCAGCGCGCGGTAGCAAGCTCAGACGCGGACAAGTTGGATGTGTCCTCAGTGTGGATGAGGCCATACAGATACGCGTCACAAAGCGCCTCCCACGAGGCCTCGATGATGTTCTGACCCACTCCGACCGTTGTCCAGGCACTTTGCCCGTCCGTGGTCTCGATGAGTACGCGTACGGTCGCATCGGTGCCGTGACCCTGATCAAGGATTCGTACTTTGTAGTCGATCAGCTCGAACTTCTCCACCGCGGGATATGCCGGCAGCAGCGCGTTGCGTACGGCCTGATCGAGTGCGTTTACCGGACCATTGCCCTCTCCGACTACCCGCTGACTTTGGCCCTTGGCAGTAAGCCGAACGGTGCATTCGGTGTCGGTTTCCTGTCCGTGTGTCGACTGGGTGAAGACGCGCCAAGAGTGCACCTGGAAGTACTCAGGCAGCTGCCCGAGCTCCCGCCGCAGCAGCAGCTCGAAGCTGGCATCCGCCGCTTCATAGGTGTAGCCGGCCGCTTCAGCGTCCTTCACCCGGTCGGTGATCCGAGCCGCCAGCTCGCGGTCGGATAGGTCGAATCCCAGCTCCTCCCCCTTGATCTGGATGTTCGCCCGACCCGCCATGTCGGAGACCAGCATCCGCATGTCATTCCCGACAAGGGCAGGGTCGATGTGTTGGTAGAGGTTGGGATCCACTTTGATCGCGCTGGCGTGCAGTCCTGCTTTGTGGGCAAAAGACGACAAGCCAACATAAGGCTGACGAGCGCTCGGTGGGACGTTCGTCACCTCTGCGATGGCATGCGCGAGACGGGTTGCCTCGCGCAGCGAGCCAGCCGGAAGCAGCGGCCAGCCGTATTTAAGTTCCAAATTCGCGACCACCGACAACAACTCGGCATTGCCGGTGCGCTCGCCGTAGCCATTCACCGTTCCCTGAACGTGCATGACGCCGGCATCCACTGCTGCCAACGCATTGGCAACGGCACAGCCGGAGTCGTTATGGGTATGGATGCCGAGCGGAACACCAACCTCGCTGGTCTCCGTGACGATCTCGCCGATCCAGGGCGGAAGCATGCCGCCGTTGGTATCGCAAAGCACCACGACCTCCGCACCAGCCTCAGCTGCGACGCGCACGGCCTCCAGGGCATAGGCGGCGTTCTCCCAGTATCCGTCGAAGAAGTGCTCGCAATCGACGAAGACTCGCTGCCCTTCGGTGCGCAGGTGCTTCACCGTATCGCTGATCATCGCCAGGTTCTCGTCGAGCGTGGTACGCAAGGCCTGCTCGACATGCCGATCATGACTCTTGGCCACGATGCAGGCGATGGGCGCCCGCGAGTCCCG
>DATCXA010000326.1:0-4084 GCA_036566085.1 Propionibacteriaceae bacterium | reverse complement strand
GGGAGTGGCTGCGGAGCCGCTGCCCGGCCCGCCGATGATCAAGGCCAGTGCGAGCACAAAGATCGTTATCGCCGCGAACACCAGTCCGCGCCGAGCCCAATAGGTCCGCACGGACTGTGGGCCGACCGGGTGCAGCACGCCGCTCATGGCGCCGAGCCTAGAGAGCACGGCGTGGACCCGGCTGGAGGCACGCCGCCGCACGAGTCAGTCCTCTGGTGAGCGGTCTCGGCTGTTAGACCAGGCGGCAACAGAGCGCGATCCGCGCTGAGCGAAGCTAGCGGAGCAATCGAACACTGTAGCGTGGCGCACGTGTCTGTGGGCGTCCATGATCGGCAGATTCCTGTCCGCAGGGCGCGAGCAGTCGTGGGGCGCGTCTTGAGCTGGTACGCAGAGCACGCGCGTGATCTGCCATGGCGAAGGCCGGAGGCTACCCCGTGGGCGATCATGGTCAGCGAGTTCATGCTCCAGCAAACGCCTGTGGAGCGCGTACGAGAGCCGTGGCATGCCTGGCTGGAACGATGGCCAACGCCTAATTCGCTCGCGACGGCCGCTCCTGGGGATGCGGTACGAGCTTGGGGCCGTCTCGGCTATCCGCGCCGGGCCCTGCGGCTGCATCAAGCGGCCCAGTTGATCACCAATGACTTCGACGGCCGGGTCCCTGAAGATCGCGAATCGCTGCTCAGCCTTCCCGGAGTTGGCTCGTATACCGCGGCCGCAATCCGAAGTTTCGCGTACGGTCAGCGCGAGATCGTGCTGGATACCAATGTTCGTCGAGTACTCGCCAGAATCGGTTCTGGTGTCGCCTTGCCGGGTCCGGCACCGACGTCACAGGAGCGACTTCTGGCCGAGGAGCTGGCGCCGGAGCAGCCCCAGCGCGCCGCCCGCTGGGCCATTGCCTCGATGGAGCTCGGCGCGCTGGTTTGCCGGGCTCGCAATCCGCTGTGTGACGCCTGCCCGGTGCAAGATCTCTGTGCCTGGCGGCGGGTAGGCAATCCGGCGTGGGTTGGGCCGCCGCGGCGGGGGCAGACGTATCAGGGAACGGATCGGCAATGCCGGGGTGCCTTGCTCGCCTTACTCCGGTCCAGCCACGACCCGGTTGAAGATCACCAGCTGGCAGCCGCATGGCATGATGTTGCGCAGGGCAGACGCGCGCTGGCCTCGCTCGTAACCGACGGGCTGATAGTGCCCGCAGGCAGCGGATGGTCGTTGCCAAGCTAGTCCAACACTCGATCAGAAAGGGCCTTTGCTGTGATCACTGCGCTCGCCCCGACCCTCCCACTCCGCAATGGTGCTGAAATCCCCGTGCTCGGCCTGGGCACGGCGCCGATTGTCGGCGCCGAGTCTGTTCGTCAGGTCCGGGCGGCTCTGGAGGCCGGTTACCGGCTGATCGACACGGCCGAGAATTACCACAACGAGGATGCGGTCGGACAGGCGATCCGGGAGTCCGGCATTGATCGGTCGGAGATCTTTATCACCACGAAGTTCAACCGCCGCTGGCACAGCGTCGACGGGGTTCGCCAGGCGTACGAGGCAAGTTTGCAACGGTTGGGCGTCGACTACATCGATCTGCTGCTCGTGCACTGGCCGAACCCGGACCAAGATCGCTACGTGGACGCGCTCCGAGGCCTGCAGGCGATGTTGGACAACAGTGAACTTCGGGCCATTGGCACGTCCAACTTCAAACCGGCCCACCTGCAACGGGTGCTCGATGAAACCGGCATCACCCCCGACGTCAACCAGATCGAATTGAACCCGTATTCCGCGCGGAATGACAGCCGGGAGTACCACGCCGCACATGGGATTGTCACCGAGTCCTATAGCCCGCTGGGCGCTTCAGGTGCCGAGCTGACGAAGGATCCCGTGATTACGGCGATTGCGAATGATCATGGAAGGTCTCCGGCCCAGGTCGTACTGCATTGGCACATACAGCTCGGACTGGTGGCGATTCCGAGGTCGTCCAATGCTGGCCGGATTGCCGAGAACATCAACATCTTTGACTTCGAACTGACCGAGCAGGAGATGAGCAGGATCAGCGCATTGGACCGTGGCGACACCGCGGTGACTGACTCTGACGTATTTGGCCACTAGCACACCCGACACCTAGGTCGGCGCGCAAAAAGGAGGACTCGCGACCGGCCCTAATCGGGTGCGGGCTGTTCCAAGGTCATCGACATCCGAGTGGCGCCGATGCTTGCAATCACGACGCATGCCATAGCCAGCCACTGAATAACAGTAAGGAATTCTCCGAGCACGAGCATTCCAGCGATAGCTGCGGCGGCGGGCTCCAAACTCATCAGAATGCCAAACACCCTTGGCGGAATCCGGCGTAGTGCCATCAGCTCGAAGCTATAAGGAATAACTGAGCTAAGCAGGCCAACTCCGATGCCGAGCGTAAGGACCGTCGGGTTCAGCATTCGACTGCCGGCCTCAAGGATTGCCGGCGGAGCCAAAACAATCGCTCCGACCATGCTCGCTATGGCAAGACCGGTGAGGCCCGGCCAGCAACGACCCGTCTGTGCGCTCAACAGGATGTAGCAGGCCCAGGCCAGCGCGGCAAGCAGCGCGAATCCGACGCCGGCGAGGGTCAGTGTCGTCTTCGACAGACCGAGCAATGCCACGCCCGCGCCCGCAAGGACGACCCAAACCAGATCAATAAGACGACGCGATCCGATCACGGCAACCGCCAGCGGGCCTAGGAACTCGATTGTCACGGCAATGCCCAACGGAATTCGGGCAAATGACTGATAGATCGACCAATTCATGATCATCAGGCTGGCGCCGAAGCCGAGGACGATCAGCCAGTCGCGACGGGTGTGCCCGGATAGTCGCGGACGCGCCATGATGAGCAAGACGATGGCAGAGGTAATGAGCCGTAACCAGACCATCGCCGTCGGAGGTACCAGGCTGAACAGGTCCTTGGCGATGGCGGCCCCGAACTGCACCGAGACAATTCCGGTGACGACCAGCCACGCGGCTGGAATCCGGCTTGTCACGCGCATCGAGCCACTCTGCCAGACCTGGCTGCGTCAGCAGCACCCGTCAGTGCTCGATACCGTCGTACGCTCTGTTGATCGTCGGCTCAAATCCGAGCTGTACCCAGTCCCTTCCCGTTGTACATGGCATGCACGCCATGTACAGCGTGAACATCCCACGCTGCGTGGGATGTTCACACGGGCGAAGCCAGACCGGCCGCACCCCTTATTGGGATGCGGCCGGTTTGTGACCTTGTCGGTCCGGTAGTCGATCTATTCGTTGGCGGCTTCGGAGCCCTCGTTGAAGCCATCCACGATGCCGCCGAACTCCACCGGAGGCACGTCCGGGGCTGCCGAGCGCGGTGTGCCGGTGAAGGTGAACGGGTGCTCCGAGCCCGGGTCCGCGACATCGACCACGACGATCTCGCCCGGCTTCAGCTCCAAGAACAAGATCTTCTCTGCCAGCAGGTCCTCGACGTCGCGCTGGATCGCGCGGCGCAGCGGGCGAGCTCCGAGCACTGGGTCGAAGCCGCGCTTGGCGATCAGTGTCTTCGCCGCCGGCGTGAGCTCGATGCCCATGTCCTTGTCCTTGAGCCGAATCTCGATCTGCGCCACCATCAGATCGACGATGTGCTCGATGTCCTCCTGACTGAGCTGGCGGAAGACCACGATCTCGTCAACCCGGTTCAAGAACTCCGGCCGGAAGTGCTGCTTCAGCTCATCGGAGACCTTTGCCTTCATCTTGTCGTAGCTGCCCTCGATGTCAGTGCCCTGACTGAATCCGAGCGTCACACTCTTGGCAATGTCGCGGGTACCGAGGTTCGTGGTCATCACGATCACGGTGTTCTTGAAGTCCACCTGACGACCCTGGGCGTCGGTCAGTCGACCCTCGTCAAGGATCTGCAGCAGCGAGTTGAAGATGTCCGGGTGGGCCTTCTCGATCTCATCGAAGAGCACCACACTGAACGGCTTGCGGCGCACCTTCTCCGTGAGCTGTCCGCCCTCCTCGTAGCCCACGTAGCCTGGCGGCGCGCCGATCAGGCGGGCCACCGAATGCTTCTCCATGAATTCGCTCATGTCCACGCGGATCAGGTGCTCCTCGCTGTCGAACA
>DATCXA010000153.1:0-8227 GCA_036566085.1 Propionibacteriaceae bacterium | reverse complement strand
CGTTGGCTGTTGTCAGGGGGGTCACGGCGAGAACATTAAGAGCAGCCCGGCGCAGGTGTAGCCGATCATCACCAGCAGCAGCGGCAACTGCCCTCGGATTGCGCGATCCGGCGGCAGTAGGGCAACGGATTTCTCATGTGCGCAGATGATGCCGAACACATGCCCCCCGACGATGGCACACAGCTGCGTCACGGCGATCGCCGTTGGATGGTTGAAGATCGCAGAGTTCACTCCCATCTCGGCCGATCCGAAGACGTTCCAACCCCGGCCCAGCGGGTCGGAGAAATTGATCGCGGTGCGCTGCCCCTCGACGATGAGCAGCGTCGCATAATGGGCGACCACGTATCCCAGCACTATTGGAAGGAGCGAACCCGCCATCAGCCGCGGGTACGCGGTAGCTGGCCGGTCGCCGTACCGACCCATCCAGGCAGCCGCCAGGCTGAAGCTCACGAAGACGATGATGATCAACGCGAATAGCCCGCCGGTGCCCCACAGAACCGTTGGCGCATTGGAATTCTGTACCGTTTGAATCCACCAGCTGGTGTTGGCAAAACTGTCAAATGCCGTGCTCCCCAGCAGCGCTGCTACGACAGCTGTGGCGCCTGGAGGCGCGTGCCAGGCATTCAGACCAGCCAAGGGATTGACCAGTCTCAGCTCATCACCGACCCGGCGCCAGATGGACATCTGGGCGATAGTGCTGGCATACACCTCGAACGGATCGGCCGCGCCGATCCACCTCTGGCCAAAGACGATGGCGCCCAAGATCAAGATCACCAACCAGGCCAGCGCCCACAGCCGCAGCACCGCCAATGTGGTTCGATCCGGCTGCACCAACTCGAGCCAGCCGAATCCAAACAGGCCTACTGCGGCTGGCCAAACCCCAACACCAGCGGGCAGGCTGACCAAGCCTTGTTGCGGATCGATACGCGCGATGGCACAGAGCCCGCGATGGATCGTCCGCAACGGGTTCGTGGTACGCCAGAACTGGCCGAGTAGCAGCGAGATCGGCACCAGGCCAACCCACATCCAGACGAAGACAAAGCCAAAGATCGGATTGGTCAGCAGATCCTGGCCGGCCATCATCGCCAGCCCCGCCCATATGTAGGTGGCAAGAACCAGCACCCGAGCGATCAGTCGGACGACTGGACTATCGACTATTACGGTCAGCGCACGCATAGGGCGGCCACCGATGCGCTCGAACCGGGGCCGGCGCCAGGCCAAGATCAAGATCGCAAAGGAGATCAGCAATGCCAGTGCCGCACCGGTCACTACAAACGAGAACGGCAGCGGCAGATCATGCCGCGACGCGATCCCATGCAGCGGTATCAGCATGAAGCGACCAGGCAGGGCTAGTGCGCGTTCAAGATCACAATGATCTTCTCGAGATGGTGCGATTCGACTTCGAAGCTACCGGGACTGTCGAGAGTGAACTCTCCCTTCGCCGGCGTACCCGCCTTCACCGGCAGCTCATAACCATCTCCACCAATGTGCGCATGGACTTCGTCGTCGGTATCGCTGATCACGTTCAAGATCACCTTCTGGCCCACGCGTACGTTGATCTTCTCTCCGCTGGGGATGGTCTTGCCCTTGGCGATGGTGACGTTGATAGTGAGTGCATAGTCCGGATTCAAAGAGGGCGATGCGGGTTGGACTGATGTCGGTAATGCGGCGGAGGATGAGGATTCAGCCGTGCTGCTGGCCACCGTTGGACTCGCGCTCGACTGAGGTTCGGCCGTGCTCGTACATCCGCTGAGCAGCAGCCCCGCGACGACAGCTCCGCATACCAGAGCACCGCGCGTCCTGTGGACGCCTGTGTTCATTCTCTTCCAGCTTTCTCAGTGCACGCGCTCATCGAGTTCCTCAAAGGGACCTGACGGTGCGGCGACAAGTCCACCCAATCCTGTACGAAGCTGACGGTAAGCAGGTTCCCGTTGGCCTTTTGGGCAACAGAGTCCGTCAATCGGCGGTAGTACGGTATTGGCTCCAGGGATTCCAGCAGGAAGGGGGCCTCGCATGCCGCAACGGCTTACGCCCCTCGAGGTCTCGCTGCTGGCCTTGGATACCGCCCACACGCCGGGCCATGTCGGTACCGTCGACATCTTCGACGCCGGCGACGATGGCTTTGACTACGAGCGGCTAATCGCACTCATCCGAGAGCGGATCGCATTCGTCCCGCGGTATCGGCAGCGGGTGCGGGACATACCCGCGCGGCTAGCTGGACCGGTATGGGCCGATGACGAGAATTTCGACCTCACCTTCCATGTCCGCCGGTCGGCGTTGCCGCGCCCGGGCAGTCTGACTCAGCTCCGAGAGTTCGTCGGTCGAGTGCTGGCCCGGCGGCTCGATCGATCGCGGCCGCTGTGGGAGATGTACCTGGTTGAGGGTTTGGAGGACAACCGGTTCGCGCTGGTTGCCAAGTCCCATCTGTGCCTGGTGGATGGAATTGACAACGTCGAGATCGGCCAGGTGTTACTCGACGCCACGGCTCACTCGCATGCGGTCGCAGGTCCTGGGGCAGAGGTCGCTTCTTGGGATCCGACGCCTGAGCCGTCGTCGTTGGAATTACTTGCCGGGGCACTTCTGGAAAGTGCCCAGGATCCAGCGCTGGCATTGCAAAACTTGCGCGGTGCCCTCGCCAGCGCGCTCGGTGTCGCGGTCGCCGTCGGCGAGGCGGTTGGCGGCATCAGCGGAGCGTTTGGCGAACTGGCCGCTGATGCGCTGCTCGGGCAACGTCGCTCCGCCGACTCGCCGCTGGCCGGCGTAGTCTCCGAGCAGCGTCGGTTCGCCACCGTGGTCGCCCCACTCAGCGATCTGCGCGCGGTCCGCCAGGAACATCGCCACACGATCAATGACGTAATCCTGGCGATGATCTCTGGTGGGCTGCGGTCCTGGCTGTTGACTCGTGGCGAGTCGATCCGCTCGGGAAGCTCACTTACCGCACTGGTACCGATGAGCGTGATCGAGGAGAATGGCGAGCCCACGTCCTTGGGCAGTCAGGTTGCGCCGCACCTGCAAAGCCTGCCGACTGGCGAACCGAATCCGCTGATGCGGCTGCACCAGGTCGCCTATGACACCCAAGCGCATAAGGACTCCGGGCGCGCGATAGCTGCTCGCTCGCTTGCCGATATCGCCGGCTTCGCACCGGCCACCTTGCATGCGCTCGGTGTACGGACCTCCACCGAAGTGGTACGCAGACAGCACGATTTGGTGATCACCAACGTCCCCGGGCCACAGCTGCCGCTGTTTGCTGCGGGTGCGCGGCTGGTCGCGAGCTATCCGGTCCTGCCGCTGGCGGCCAGCCACCTGCTTGCCATCGGAGTTACCTCCTATGACGGTGAGGTCTTCTTGGGGCTGAACGCCGACCGGGATGCGATCCGCGATCTTGACGTACTCGCTCAATGTCTTCGCGACGCCCTCGAAGAGCTGTTGGATACCACCGTCCGGGCCACGACCGTACGTCAGCCCACTCGTAAGGCGCCCGCCGCGGCTCGGCGCGCGGCTGCTAAGAAGGCTGCTGCGCGACAGGAGGCAGCTCGCAAAGCGACTGCGCAGAAGCGTGCTGCCGTACGCAATCTGGTATCCCGAGCAGCCGAACTAGGTACCCGCCAGGCAGAGCCTCCCTCAGCTGAGAGCTCGACCAAGTCCACTACTGCGACGGAGTCGTCTGAGCCACGCCAGAGCTCGAGCAAGTCACGAAAGCTTGCGCCTCAAAAGAGCGCCCGGCAGAAGTCTTCGCCAACGAAGGCAGTCGCGGACGAACCTCCTGCGAATGAGGGGCCCAACCACTGATGGCACAAATGATCTTCATTCCGATGACCCGGGATGACGCGCTCGCACTTCGCTCAGGCACCGCGGAGCGCCACTATCTCGGGTGCGCGGCGACGCCCAGTCTGGTTGCCTCTGTGGACGGTGACTCGGCGATCGAAGAGGTCGAGTACGCCGCTCTCAGCAACGCCGGTGTGCTGGCATTGGCGTTGGCGCCGAATGCGCCGCGGCTGGTGGTAGCAGCTGAGGTGCCGGAAGAACAGATCGAGGATCTAAGCAGGCCGCATGGGGAGATTGAGGTTCGCGGCCTGGCTTGGGCTCAAGTGCGGGCGCTGTTCGCCGACGAACCAGACGCGCTGGAGGTCGCGACGCTGGCCGGGAAGGCTGTTGCCGGGCAAAGCCTGGCCGCGGCGCTGATCACACCCGAGGTGGCGGCAGTGTTGGACGGCTACGACTTGTTGTGGTTTGCCCCCGAAGAGCTTGATCAGCTATGAGTCGCGATTCACGCCGAGCGAGCTTGGCGGGCGAGGCAATAGAACTGCGCATCAGGCAGACTAGGGGACATGCCTCGTTCAATATGGAAGGGCGCAATCTCCTTCGGCCTCGTCACAATCCCGGTGAAGCTCTTCTCGGCGACTGAGGAGAAGGACATCAGTTTTCGCCAGGTGCACCCCGAGGATGGCGGCCGCATCAAATACAAGCGGGTCTGCGAGAAGTGCGGTAAGGAAATCCCCTACGCCGAGATCGCCAAGGGCTATGAGATGCCGGACGGCCGCATGGTGATCTTGTCGCCTGAGGACTTCGATTCGCTTCCGCTGGCGACCACGAAAGCGGTCGAGGTCGTCCAGTTCGTGGCCGAGGAGGATGTCGATCCCACCTACTTCAACAAAACCTACTTCCTCCAGGCCGACGGTCCGGGCATCAAGCCTTATGTGCTGCTGCGCGATGCATTGATCAAGAGTGGACAGAGTGCGGTGGTCAAGGTTGCTTTACGGTCTCGTGAGGCGCTTGCGCTGATCCGCCCCAAGGACGGCGTACTGCTGATGCACACGATGTTGTGGCCTGATGAGCTACGGGACGGGTCCTTCGCCGCGCCACCATCCGACGTCACGGTGTCCGATGCCGAGGTCACCATGGCCCAGTCGTTCATTGACGCACTGGCCGGCGACTTCAACCCTGAGGACTTCACCGACTCTTATCGCGAGGCGCTGGAAGTCTTGGTGCAGAGTAAGGCCGAAGGCGTGCCGCTCGAAGAAGAGCCGGAGGCGCCAAAGGAGGCAGAAGTCGTCGACTTGGTGGCTGCGTTGCGTGCTTCGGTCGAGGCTGCCAAGAAGCGCCGAGAAGAAGCAGAGACCGCAAAAGCCATGTGAGCAGCATGGGACCTGAGGTCTTCGACCAGCTCGGGCCGGCGCGTGTCGAAGGGCGCGCTTCGACAAACTCAGCGCGGATTAGCTGTCGAGAACAGCACAGGTAGCGTGGATTTGTGGATGCCGTGGTAGATGTGCCAGTGCCGGTCAACGAAGCCGTTCTCAGTTACGCGCCAGGTTCGAATGAGCGCGCGGCAATCGAATCAGCGCTCGAGCGGATGGCGAGCGACGATCCGATCGATCTGACCGCAACCATTGACGGAGTAAGCAAACCGGCATCTGGAGATCCCTTCGATGTCAGGATGCCGTCCGACCACTCCCACATTCTCGGCCGCGCCGCCAACGCGACCCAGTCTGATGCGACCGAAGCCATCGATGCGGCACTGGCAGCCGCTCCTGGATGGGCGGAACTGGGCTTCGAGCAGCGCGCAGCGGTGTTCTTGCGTGCGGCTGATCTGCTAGCCGGATCGTGGCGAGACACCTCGAACGCGGCCACCATGCTCGGCCAAGGAAAGACAGTGCAGCAGGCCGAGATCGACGCCGCTTGCGAGCTGATCGACTTCTGGCGCTTCAATGTCGCGTTCGCCCGACGGATCTTCGAAGATCAGCCAATCTCATCGGCGGGCGTGTGGAACAAGGCCGACTATCGCCCGCTCGAGGGCTTCGTGTACGCCGTTACTCCGTTCAACTTCACCTCGATTGCCGGCAATCTGCCGACGGCGCCGGCATTGATGGGCAACGTAGTCATCTGGAAGCCGAGTCCAACCCAGCAATTTGCCGCGCACTTCACCATGCAGCTCTTGGAGGCGGCGGGACTGCCGCCCGGAGTGATCAACATGCTGCCAGGGGATGGCCTTGACGTTTCGCAGGTAGCACTGCAGCACCCGGATCTCGCGGGCATCCATTTCACCGGCTCAACGAAGACTTTCCAGCATCTGTGGCAAGCGGTCGGCTCCAATATCAGCGGCTATCGAGGCTATCCACGGGTGGTGGGGGAGACGGGCGGCAAGGACTTCGTCATTGCTCATCCCAGCGCGAACCCCGATGTGCTTCGTACAGCGCTGATCCGAGGCGCGTTTGAGTACTCCGGGCAGAAGTGCTCAGCAGCATCTCGCGCGTACATCGCTCGCAGCGTGTGGGATCAAATGGGAGACGATCTGATCGACGCTACAGAGTCGTTGCAGGTCGGTGACGTACGCGACCTGTCCAACTTCACGTCCGCGGTCATTGATCAACGTGCCTTCCGCAAGCATCTGGAGGCGATCGATCGGGCGCGCGATTCCGCAGATGCCAAGATCATCGCCGGCGGGCTGACCGATGACCGGGAGGGCTGGTACGTCCGGCCGACCTTGATCATCTCCGACAACCCGAGGAACGACATCTTTGTGACCGAGTACTTCGGGCCAATACTCGGTATCTACGTCTTCGACGACGACGACTTCGAGGCCACGCTCGATGAGGTTGATCACTCGGCTCCGTACGGTCTCACGGGTGCCATCATCGCCGATGATCGGATGGCACTTGATCTTGCTAGCCGTCGGCTTCGCTTCGCAGCTGGAAACTTTTATCTCAACGACAAGCCCACCGGCGCAGTCGTCGGCCAGCAACCGTTCGGCGGTTCTCGGGCTTCCGGCACGAATGACAAGGCCGGCTCGATGTGGAATCTGATCCGCTGGACCAGCCCACGCTCGATCAAGGAGACCTTCGTTCCGCCTATCGATTACCGCTATCCCCATATGGCCTAAGCGCGACGTCTGCGATCACGTTCGGCCGAGATCTGGCGACGCAAGCGAGCGTTGTCTGCCTCTAGTCGCAATACGATCGCGATGCCGGCGAGGTTGAGCCCTTCGTCCAGCAATGCGGCGATCTGCCGCAGCCGCTCGATATCCTCCAGACTGTAGAGGCGCGTGCCGCCCGGGGTGCGTTGTGGACCGACCAAGCCGGCCTTCTCGTACGCGCGCAGGTTTTGCACCCCAGTGCCCACCATGTCGGCGGCGACCGAGATACCAAACAGACCCGCGGTCGGGTCGTACGGATCGGCCATCACAAGCTCCCAAAAAAACTGAGATCTTTGACTTGCATCATATCAGCGATAGAGTTAATCTATAGCCGCCACCACATATATGTGATGGCCATAATGAGCGCCAAAGAAGTTTGACGATTGCATCGACATATGACTGTGGAGGTGAAATCGACCATGTTGATGCGCACCGATCCCTTCCGTGAGCTTGACCGGCTCACTCAGCAGTTCTTGGGCACCGCGGCTCGTCCTTCCTTCATGCCAATGGATGCATGGCGCGAGGACGACACGTTCCACATTGAGTTCGACCTGCCCGGTGTCAATCCGGACTCGATCGATCTGGACGTTGAGCGGAATGTGCTTACTGTGAGCGCCAATCGGCCAGCTCGTAATGGCAACGTCGAGTTCTTCGCCAACGAGCGTCCCAGCGGGGTGTTCAGCCGCCAGTTGATCTTGGGCGACAACGTGGATCTGGACAAGATCTCGGCCAGCTACCACGATGGTGTGCTCGCTCTTGAGGTGCCGGTCGCTGAGAAGGCGAAGCCGCGCAAGATCACCATTACAGCCAGCGACGGTCAGCGCACAATCGAGGGCTGATGGATAAGTTCGGTTGACCGGCAAGCCGAACCTCTCTAAGGCCAACCGGGCTCGGCCGGCGCCAAAGGGTTATCTGTGGAATCCAGCCTTGGGGTTGCGGCCCCGCAAGGCTTCCGATTCAAGCCTCTCCTAGGCTTTGGCGCCGGTCCCGCTGGTCGGCCTTCACTCAGGCCTCTTCGCTCTCACGCGGCGAAGCGCTGCGCGCCAGCCATCGATCACCAACCTCTTGTTGTGTCCGATACCCCGCCATCACCGCGGGTGCTGCGGCTTCCTCGAGTTTTCTTCCAAGTAGCGGGATGGCGACCTTCAAATTGCCCCGAACGTCCACCACACTCCCGCGGCCTCCAGGTGAGAGCCGAATCCCGCCCTTGAAGGTGACCGGTTGGCCAAGCACTGTCATTGTCACAGTGCCGCTACGCGAGCCATCAGACGACGGGTCGGCCCAAACGATTTCGTCGTTCACTGTCAGCTGCGGTCC
>DATCXA010000141.1:0-4473 GCA_036566085.1 Propionibacteriaceae bacterium | reverse complement strand
CGACCGCCACAGAGGGTCACCCAGACAATGTCGCGGCTGCGATCTATGGCGGTTTCGTGTTGGCCTATCAGGGTCGGAGCGGCGTCACGGTCGCGCAGGGCCGTGTCGATACCTCTATCGGCGCAGCCCTGTTTATCCCTGAGACGTCGTTGGCTACCGGGGCCGCTCGCGGCCTGCTTCCAGACACGGTTGCCCATATCGACGCAGCAGCCAACTCCGGCCGAGCGGCTCTGCTAGTCCACGCCATGGCGTCCGAGCCGGAACTCTTGTACGAGGCCACCCATGACTGGCTGCACCAGGGATACCGCGAAAGCGCCATGCCGCGTTCCTACGAGCTCATGAAATCGCTGCGTGGACAGGGATTTGCGGCGATGATCAGTGGTGCGGGTCCAAGCGTCCTGGTACTAGGGCGTCTAGGAGATCTTGCAGTACTTCAAGATCAACATATGCCAGGATTCTCGCTCCGGCTCAGTGGCATAGGATCAGCCGCATCGATCACCGAGCCAACCATCGCCGAAGATGGACGAGATCCGACTGTGCTGGAAACTTCGGATGCAGGTGCTAGCCTTAGAGAGCCGACACGGTCAGGGCAGCTGCGTTGACCGGCTTCCCAAGCAGCCAAGTCACAAAGACGCACGTCTGACCAGGTAGCGCCTTAAAGGTCAGGTGCGACGCGGACGAAGCTTTACGGCCCCTCCCGTCAGCCACATCTCGAGAACAGTCGTCGCGATGCGCTGAGGACATCAAGAAAGACCCGTTGGCCGGGGGATCACCCCGAGCCATGGATGGGCACGGATGACGTGCCCTAACCGACAAGGACACAAGTTGACAGAAATCGCCGAAGTGACGAGCGCATCTCCAATTGAGGAAGGCGCCGGCGAACAAGGTACGCAACTCAGCAATGATCGTCGCAATCGCAAGGGCTCCGGCTTGGACTCCATGGTTCTCGCTGAGTTGAAGCAGCTAGCCAGTTCCCTGGGCATCAAGGGCACTGGCGGCATGCGCAAGAGCCAGCTCATCGACGCCATCAAGGCCGCCCGGAGCGACGCCGGCACGCCGGCCTTAGCGGGCGGCACCAGGCCAGACAATGGTCAAATTCTGGGGAGCCAAAGCCAGGCGGGGCGCGAGACCGGCGGTCAGCGCGAGGACGTACAGGTGCTCCAGCACCCCGCACAGCCAGAGCTGGTGACAGCGACTCAGACGACTGATTCCACGCCAACCGAGGGACGAACGCGTACCGATTTCAGTGACGGGAATCAGGTACCAGAGCAGAACGGCACACCGCAAAACCGCGTTGATCAAGTTCGGGAAGACACCGGTACTCAGGAGACCGGCGACGGGGAGCGAGAGCGGAACCGCTCCGATGAGCAGGCTCGCGGCGAGGAACAGGCTCCGGAAGCCCGCAGTGGCGACGGTGAGCGTGGCGAGGGCTCACGCGAGGGTCGGCAGAACGACCGTCGGGATCGCCGGAACCAACCGGCACGCGAGAGCCAGCGCGACAATCAAGGTCGAGACGGCCAGGGGCGCGACTGGGATGAGGAAGGCGGCGGCCGCCGGGGTCGCCGGCGTCGCAGTCGGGATCGCCAAAACCGGCGCAACCGCGGAGGCGGCAATCTAGAACGCTACGACTCCGAGCCAGTGGTTTCTGAAGATGATGTGCTCGTTCCGGCCCGGGGCATCTTGGATGTGCTGGACAACTACGCATTCGTCCGCACCAATGGCTACCTTCCGGGACCTGACGACGCGTATGTCTCGTTGTCGATGGTCAAGAAGCTCGGCTTGCGGAAGGGCGACTTGGTCACTGGCGTGATCCGTACGCCGCGTGAGGGTGAGCGCAAAGAGAAGTTCAACCCGATGGTCAGGATCGACACCATCAATGGTGGCGACCTGGAGTCCTTCAAGCAGCGGCCAGACTTCGCAAAGCTCACGCCTCTCTACCCGCAAGAGCGGTTCAAGCTCGAAACGACAGCGACTCAGATGACCGGCCGAATCATCGACCTCATGTCGCCGATCGGTAAAGGCCAGCGCGCGCTGATCGTCTCTCCTTCCAAGGCCGGCAAGACCATGGTGATGCAAGCCATCGCCAATGCCATCGCCACTAACAATCCTGAGGTGAAGCTCATGGTGGTGTTGGTGGACGAACGGCCGGAGGAAGTCACCGACTTCCAACGCCAGGCCAAGGGCGAGGTGATCTCATCTACCTTCGATCGACCGGCCGAAGACCATACGGCCGTTGCAGAGCTGGCGATTGAGCGGGCGAAGCGTCTCGTTGAGTTGGGGCATGACGTCGTGATCTTGCTCGACGGCATTACCCGACTCAGCCGCGCCTACAACCTGGCAGCCCCGGCCTCGGGACGGATCTTGTCTGGTGGCGTCGACTCCGCTGCGTTGTACCCGCCGAAGAAGTTCCTCGGCGCGGCACGCAACATCGAAGGGGGCGGATCGCTCACCATCATTGCCACTGCCCTGGTCGAGACCGGCTCGAAGATGGACGAAGTGATCTTCGAAGAGTTCAAGGGCACCGGTAACTCTGAAATCCGGCTGCGGCGTGAATTCGCTGAGAAGCGGATCTTCCCCGCGATCGATGTGGACGCCTCCAGCACCCGCCGCGAGGAGCTGCTGATGAGTCGCGAGGAGCTCGCCATCATGTGGCGGCTTCGTCGCGTGCTGTCCGGCCTGGAGAGCCTGCAGGCTCTGGAGATGTTGCTGGACCGGTTGCGTAGGACCCAGAGCAACGCCGAATTCCTGATGGCAATTACGAAGAGCATGCCTGCGCAGGAGTAGCTTGGCCGACGGGACTAAACCAGGGCACTTCCCCGTTAAGCATGGTGCCCAGGCATTTGGCGCTCAGCACGGCCTGCGGCAGAATCACTCTTTGGTGCCGGTTCACGCCGTAAACGCATATGCAAGGCGACCCGGCGCACATGATGAGGAGACAAGCATGAAGCCCGACATTCATCCCGCGTACGTGGAGACGCTGGTGACCTGCACCTGTGGCAACACCTTTACTACGCGCAGCACCGCACCGAACGGCATCATCCACGCTGACGTGTGCTCGAACTGCCATCCGTTCTACACGGGCAAGCAGAAGATTCTTGACACCGGCGGTCGTGTCGCCCGCTTCGAGAAGCGGTACGCGGCCAAGCAGCCGGCCAAGAAGAAAACCAGCAAATAGCTTTATACGCAGCGCCGGGAGGCAGGGAAATTGGCCCCTGCAGCCCGGCGCTTGCCGCGTCTCGACCATGCTGAATTTGGAGAGGAGTGAGTCGGATGTTTGAGTCGGCGGCTCCTTTACGCGCTGAGTTCGGTGAGCTGGAGACGGCGCTTGCTGATCCAGCGGTTCATGCTGATCTTGCTCGGGCCCGCAAGGTCGGACGTCGTTACGCCGAGCTGATGCCGATCGTGAAGGCGCTGGACGAGTATGACCGAATAAGTGATGATCTTGCCGCGGCCAGGGAGTTGGCCGAGGAAGACGCTTCGCTGGCTGCCGAGGCTGTCGAGCTTGAAGCACAGCTGGAGCCGATCACCGAGCGGCTAACTCGACTACTGGCGCCTCGCGATCCCAATGACTCCTCAGATGCGTTGATGGAGATCAAGTCGGGTGAAGGTGGGGAGGAGTCAGCCTTGTTCGCCGCCGACCTGCTCAAGATGTATAGCCGCTATGCCGAAAGCCGGGGTTGGAAGATCGAGATTCTCGATGCCCAGGAAACTGATCTTGGGGGCTACAAGTCGGTCACCGTTGCGATCAAGGCGCCTAGCGTCGGCGAACCTGACTCCATGCCTTATGGAGTGCTCAAGTTCGAAGGCGGGGTCCATCGAGTGCAACGGGTGCCGATTACTGAGTCCCAAGGTCGGGTCCATACCTCCGCCGCCGGCGTACTGGTCATGCCGGAAGTCGCTGAAACCGAGATCCAGATCAATGAAGATGATCTTCGAATCGATGTTTACCGCTCATCGGGTCCAGGTGGCCAGGGCGTCAATACCACCGATTCTGCGGTGCGAATTACCCACTTACCGAGCGGCATTGTTGTTTCGTGCCAGAACGAACGCTCTCAGCTGCAGAACCGCGAGCAGGCGATGCGCATGCTGCGGGCTCGGCTGATCACAGCTGCTGAGGAAGAGGCGGCAAACGCTGCCTCGGCCGCCCGACGCAGCCAGGTCCGTACCGTCGACCGGTCGGAGCGTATCCGTACCTACAACTTTCCCGAGAACCGCATCTCTGATCACCGAATCGGCTTCAAGTCCTACAACCTTGATCAGGTGTTGAACGGCGATCTGGACGCGGTGGTCATGGCGCTGCAAGAAGCCGACACTCAGCTGCGGCTCTCTCAGGCGGGTGTACCCAGTCCGTGACCAAGGGTGTCCGGCCACTATTGATTTCGGCTGCAAGCCAGCTACGCGAGGTCGGCGTCGAGTCACCAGAGCAGGACGCTCGGCAGCTGCTGGCATACGTCGTAGGAATTGAGCTGGCTC
>DATCXA010000127.1:0-7991 GCA_036566085.1 Propionibacteriaceae bacterium | reverse complement strand
CAACAGCCGCACGCCGCCCCGACATGAGTTCGGCCAAGCGAAAAAGCAGGTAACCCCGCCAGCCGATCTCCTCACCGAGGAAGACAATCGCGAAAATGATCGTGGTTAAGGCGACGTTGAGCACACCCCTGCCGACGCCCGGACCCAAGCCGGGAAAGGTGACAACCCCGAAGGCGGCCGCGACAGCGAAGCTCACAGCAATGATCACCGCCGGTCCAACGACGGCAATCAGCAGCCCTCGCCCCCTTCGCGGGTTGAATCCCACCCCGGCCCAAACCGCATGTCGCTGACCGCGCGGAACGGTGAAAGCAACGGTGAGTGCAACCGCGATCACCGGAACGGCAATAGCGATCAGCGGTGCGATCCCGGCGTGCGGCAGTGCAAGCGCAATGGCGAGCGTCAGTCCGTACGTGATGCACAAGTACACGACGATCTGACGCAGAGGACGATACGTTCTCGGTGGTGCCGGCTCTTCAGCCGTTCGTCGCTGTTGCATCGGTTCTCCTCCGATCCCCGCCCTTACTCATCTGCCGAATCACCCGCACCGGTCAGCGCAGTGACCGATGACTAGCCGCCGACCACGACCCCGAGCCATCCCCTCATTCTCACCGCCGCCAGCGCCCGTTGACCACGCCGTACCACACGGTGATGCGCCGCAGGCGAAACCTGTCCCGGGGCCTGACGGATACGCCCTGAAGTCCCGCTGGTGGTGGGTCGCTCCACCCAAAGCACTCACCGTTGCTGGTTGCTTTACCGGAATCGGGTGACGCGGCTACCGGCTTCCTTACCGCCCGGCATCATGGGCTCACAAGCACCGGCGCGGCGGTCATCATCCAGCGAGATGAACACTTGCATCGGGAACGGCCTCGTAGCCACGGACGAGACAGCGCCCGAACGGCCCGACATACGGTTGAGGTTGAGTGCATCGTCGATCGCCCCCCTAAGCCCACCTTGGCCGATTAAGGCCCGTCAGACTGCCCAGCCGCGTCTGGGACATGATCAACAATGGAGACCGCCCACGCGCCGAACACGGCCTCGGTACGCATAAGCCGCCGCATGATCAAGCTCAATCGTTGGCCCAGGTGCCGTCGGTCGGTTGCGCTGGTACTCGGTCAGCAACCTCGTCTGGGGCAAGCATCTCTCGGCGCGTACACAGGGCCCAGTGATGCCCGAACGGGTCTCGGACGATGCCATACCGCTCGCCCCAGAACATCTCGGCAACCGGCATCTCTACGGTGGCGCCCATCTCCACGGCATGTTCAAAAGTGCCGTCGACATCGTCGAGCTCGAGCAACAGCATGACCGGCGATCCGCCTAAGGAGGACGGCGCGAGCGCATTTAGTTCGGCGATCTCCTCGCTGAGCAAAAGCTTGTCGGGGCCCACGGCAAGCTCCACAAAGAGCACCCGGCCGTCAGGTAGTCGGTGGCGAATGAGTTCGGCGGCGCCGAATGCTTGGCTGTAGAAAGCCACCGCGGCATCCGCGTCTGGGACAAAGATGTGCGTGCCAAGTCCGAGCGGTCGCTGATGAGTCATGGTGTTCTCCGATTCCCATTGAGGAGTCCTGCCATCTGGGCAGCATCCACGAGGCGCGCCAAGAGCGCAGCCTCGTCACGGACAACTTGTGCACCCAGCGGTGTGAGCTCGTAATAACGACGACGCGCGTCATGCGGTGCACTTGGGTCGGTCGCTCCGGACTCACGCACGAGCTCGTCTGCTGCCAGCCGCGCGAGCGTGCGGTACAGCGTTCCCGGCCCCAGACGCACTCGGCCATCGGTGAGCTGCTCCACAAAACCCATCACGGCGTACCCATGGCTCTGACCCGAAGCCAATGCAAGCAGCACCTGAAACCCCGCCGTAGTCAGTGCCGGGGAATCACTTGTCGAACTCACAGGCAAACGATACAGTCCTCATTGGATATGACCGAAATGGATATATCTGACTTGGGCACTCCCAATCAATGCGCAAGGAGGACATCGTGATCACGCGTGTCAGCAAGGTCATCGTTCCGGTAACAGATCAGCAGGCTGCACTCGACTTCTGGTCCAGCTGCATGGGTTTTGATGTGGTACGCGACGACAAGTACGGCAATGAACGCTGGATCGAAATCAAACCACCCGGCCAAGATCTGCTACTGGTCCTCAGCGCGCGACAGGCCGATGAACCCCGTCGTACGGTTCCAGACCGCCTGCCGCACTCTGACCTCTTCTTTGACTGCGAGGACATCAACAGCACGTACTCCGAACTTAGCGCTCGCGGCGTGAGCTTCCCGCTACCACCAGCACGTCAGCACTTCGGTTGGTGGGCGCTGTTTGAAGACAACGAGGGCACCCGATACGCCCTGGGCCAGTGGGGCGACGGCGCGGCTGCACCGGCATCGTGAATTCGGCAATCGACGAGCGCCATCAGTCCAGTGCCGCCGCTCCACTACGCTCCAGACGTCCGATCTTGATCTTTATCGCGGTGCTGATCGGCATCGTGTTGACCTCCTACGGGATTCGGATCGCGACTGACGCCCCGTTCCTCGTCACCGGCACCGAGCCCGAACCGGAGGATTTCGAAGCCCGGTACGTCGCTCATCCGTGGCTTGCGTACCTGCACATGACTCCCGGCGTGTTGTGCCTTCTCGGGGCCCCGCTGCAACTCTCCGAGCGGTTCCGTACCAAGCACTACACGGCACACCGCCGGCTGGGACGGCTACTCGTGACTGCAGCGCTGATCAGCGTGTCGCTTGCTTTGATCTTCGGACTCCGCTTCCCGTGGGGCGGAACCCTGGAGGCCCTGGCCACAGCGGTTTTCGGCTCCTGGTTCCTGGTCTGCCTGCTGCTGGCTGTTCGTGCCATTCGCCGCGGACACGTGTCCATCCACCGTCGTTGGATGATCCGCGCTTTTGCAGTGGGACTCGGTGTGGGCACCATCCGCATCTGGATCGGACTTCTCTTTGGAACCGGCCTCTTGAACTTCCATGACAGTTTCGCCGCGGCGTTCTGGCTCGGGCTGAGCCTCCATGTGCTTGCCGGCGAGTGGTGGATCCGTACGACACCGGACAAGACCGGCTAATTCTTCAGATGAAGATCTTGGTTTCGCGAATGGTCGCGAACATCGCCGCCCGGGGCCGCGCGCTCGGCAACCGCTTCGTGTGGTGGAGCCGGTGGTTCCCGCCCGCACTGACCGTCGATGCCAATCGCTTCCAGGGAGACCGTGACCCGTATCCCGATCACTGGAAGGAGTTCCCGCGCCCCTGGTCTGCTGGCCAGGCTCTCGAGTCGGACGCACTCAAGGCCGCTCTGGCGGCACTGCCCGATCGGTGGCGCCAGGTCGTGATCTTGCGGGACGTCGACGGCCGCCCGGCGGCTGAGGTGGCGGCCACGACCGGGCTCACCGCGGAGCAGCAGCGCGACGTGCTCAACCGGTCGCGTGAGCTGCTTCGGGAGCAGCTTCACCGCGGGCGCGAACGGACCAGGGGCGGATCGTGATCATGTCCGTCGGTACCGCACCTCGTACGCTCGCCAGGCGGCTGCTACCACTGCAAATCGGCGTGGCATTGCAAGGACTGATCTTGTGGGTTCCGATCGAGAAGCTGTTCATGACACAGATCGGCTTCGACGCAGCGTCGGTAGGTGTGATGGCCGCCGCGTACGCCGCTGTCACGCCACTATTGGAAGTGCCATCAGGGATTCTGGCTGATCGCTGGAGCCGCAGCTGGGTGATGATCTTGGGGTGTGTGGCACTAATGATCAGCTCCTTGATCGGCGGGCTGAGCCACAACGTGATCACATATGTCATTGCGGCAATGGTTCTCGGGATCTACTTTGCGTTCAGCTCGGGAACGGTGGACAGCATTGTCTACGACGCCGTGGTTGAAGAGACCGGCTCGAATGAGCTGTATGAGCGGTGGATTGGCCGGGTTCGTGCGGTGGAGAGTGCAGCCTTTGTACTCAGCTCATTGGCCGGTGGAGTACTCGCCCAATACACCTCGGCACGCTTGACCTACTTCGTGACCGTCCCGCTCGTCGGCCTGGCGATCATAGGATTCCTGCTCTTCGACGAGCCGCGGCTGCACCAGGCCGCGGAGCGCGTGACCTTGCGCAGCCATGTAGCTCTTACCTTCCGAACCATGATCACTTCTAGGGCCGTGGTCCGAGTCTTGTTGCTGGCGGCCAGCGCCGGGCTGCTTACCCAGGCGGTCTTCGAATTCGGGCCGCTCTGGCTGGTAGCGCTGGCGGCGCCGGCTGTGCTGTACGGGCCGTACTGGGCGGCGCTGGTGTCGACCCTTGGCGTCGCCGGGCTGCTGATCGGCAAATTGAGACTGCAGCGCCGATTCATGCTGGCGATGTTGATCATCCTGCCATTGGGCACGGCGCTGTTGCTGACTTGGAGTCGATCGCTGGCGGTCCTGGTGGCTGCTCAGGTTGTGCTCGCACTGGTCTTGGCGATCATCGGAATCCACAGCGGCCGGCTACTGCACGATGCGGTGCCATCTTCGATCAGGGCCGGCGTGTCCTCGGGCGCCGGCACCTTGACATCGGTGCTGTTCTTACCTTTCTCGCTGGTATTTGGCTGGGCTGCGCGAGAGAACGGCGTTCAGCGGTCCGGATTCCTGCTCACCGGAGCCGTGGTGGTCGTGAGCGTGTTGCTCATCGTCAGCTTCCGTGCCAGCCGGGGCCTGGCGCCGGTCCAGGTGGCTGTGACTGCGAAGGAGCAGGCGGTGGAAGTGACGCAGCGTGCGAATGAACTAGCGTGCAAGCAATTGGTGGAACTGGCGGCCGACTACCTCGACGATGCGCTGTCGCCGGACCTGCGGACACGCTTTGAGGAGCATCTTGCCGGCTGCGATGGATGCACCACGTATTTGAGCCAGACTCAGCAGATCATCGCCGAGCTGCGAAAGCTGCGAAACGTCAGCGACGCCGTTACTCCCGAGCACAAATGATGCCTACCCAGTCCCCATGAAACCCGAGGGCAGCGCCATCCCGAACGCTCCGGTCGCATGATCAACAACGCCCCAGATACAGCCGTCGTCGGCTCGAACGTGACGAACACGGCGCTCAGGGATGGTGTCCAGGCACGTGCTCAGCGGCGGTTGGGCCAACCGGCACTGGGCACCGAGACAGTCGTCGTAAGGACCTGTCCGGTGCGCGGCCCTGTGGTAAGCCGGTCCAGGTTGTCCATGAAGTCCTCATTCATGTGCCAGTCCGCGGTAAGCATGAAAAGGGTCCGGCCGTTGGCACCCCCGAGGGCGCAGGCAAACCCCGCTTGATCAAGTGGGATCCGATCGAGCACCTCTCCCCCGTCAGCAACCCGCAGGCAGCAGGACTCGTTCTCATACCAGCTAGGCGTCCAGACCGCGCCCTCGGCATCCATGCAGATCCCGTCGGCCAACACCTCGGCGAAGGTTCGGCGGTTATCGAGGCCGCCGTCCTCGGTGATGGTGAATGCTGTCAGCTTGCTCGCGAATGACTCAGCGATGATCAAGGTCGAATTGTCCTCGGTTACCGCCATCCCGTTGGGGAAAGCGATTCCGTCGGCAACCTGACGGACCGTACCGTCCGGGCTGATTGCTGCGATGAAACCCGGCGCGATGCCCGCATCGGGATAGAAGTCATTGCCGCCATTGACATAGATGGTGCCGCGGCCGTCGACCACGATCTCGTTCAACCCGCCCGGGAGGCCGGCAAGGTCAGCATGATCAACTAGCGAGCCGTCCGGTTCTTGTCGCAGCAGTCGCTGCTCGGGACCAGCGACGATTAGTAGCTGGCCGTCGGGCAGCCAGTCGATGGAGAACGGAATCGTTGTCGGTACTCGGGTAATGAGCTCGCGATGCCCTTGCTCGTCGAACGCCAGAAGCTCCGCTGCACCCCAATTCGACAACCAGAGGCGACCGTCGTGCCAGCGAGCCGACTCACCGATCACCAGGTCAGTCGCGAGAACCTCGGGTTGGGTCACGTCGATCTCCTCTTCTCGTCAAGACGCCGGGGTGGCTCAGGCCCATTTCTCAGCCGCCATATGGCCTGGTGATGATTTCCAGCAGGTGTCCATTCGGGTCTTCCCAGTACAGCCCACGGCCGCCATCGTTGGTGTTGAACTCACCCGGCCGCCGCTGAAACGGATCTGCCCAGTAGGTCAAACCGCGTTGCTTGATCCGTGCGAAGATGTCGTCAAAATCCGACTCGTCGACCAAGAACGCGTAGTGCTGTGGATGGGCAGGGCCGTGATCGTCGGCAAAGTCCAAGGACACATCGTTATTGAGCTCCACGACCAGGAAGGGCCCGTACGCCGTCGCCTTTGGCAAGCCGAGGATGTCAGTCAAGAACGCTGCCGATTCAGCCTTGTCCCGTACTCGGACGATCGTATGGTTCAGCCGGACATTCATGGTGCCTCCTTATCCGCTGATGCTCCCACCCGCGAGGAAGATGCCAACAGCCAGCCGGCTGTGATCTTGATGATCACCATGGTTGCGGGCGAGTTAGCCGCCCACTTGCTATTCAGATAAGGCGCAGCGTGTATACCCATGGCCATGAACTCTCAACAAGACGCCAGCCCAGACCTGCCTGACGCCGAGGCCCCTGACGTCGATACCGATGCCGACAGCGAATCCCTACAACGCTCGCGCGATGCTATCGATCAGGGCCACGAGGCGGCGCGGGAAGCGCTGCAGGACGAGGCAGACTGGACCGCCGGCCCGGAGGATGAGCCGCCGAGCGGCGAGGAGCATGCGAGCGCTCCGTCGGAAGCTGAGTCCGAGCGTTAGAACTCGCCCTCTCGGACGTACGGCTGACTCCAGAGGATGACCTGGAGCAGCACGGCCTTGACCCAGGCCTGATGCATGGCCTCAACCTCGGCCGGGTTGTCACCGCCCTCGGCCAGAAATGGCTTCAGGGTCGTCGTAATCGGAATGAGAAGGGCGAGCACATAACGCAGCGGAATGTGGTCAGCGGCTTGGACGCCGTCGGTCCGGTTCTTGCCCCTACGGCTATGGCGTACGCCGATCTCATGCTGGTAGTCGAGCCAGGCTTGATCGAACTCTGCCCGAGCGGTGTCGAGAATCCAGCGGCCGAACCGCCGCCGTACGGCAGCCAAATAGGCCTGGTTCGGTTGGCCGTCGGGGTCTGTGAAGGCGGCCAGCAGGTGCGGGTTGGCGCCGACGAAGCCATACCAGACGTCGAGGATGGCTTCGACCTGCGGAGCGAGAACGCCACCGGAACGGCGCAGCGCGGCCCGATCGTCTTCGCCGAATAGCAAGGTCGCCTCTAGCAGCTGTAGCTCGTCGAGGCTTGCGGGTGAGCGCGGCACAGCGTGGGTTCCATACGTGTAGCCGGGGATGTCGGTCGTGATCATGGGGTGCTCCTCGGGTCGCCTGCGGTGGGGTCTCGGAAGATTTGCCAATTGCGAGCTGCTTGGTCGCCAGGGGCGGTGCGATGGTCCGGGCAGTCCAGGCGCAGCTCGCCGTCGCCAAAGGGGGCATCGACAAAAGCGCAATGATGTGGGCGCACCGGGTCGTTGTGGCGAAAGGGTCGGAAGAATCGGCAAGACACGCACATCCGAGCGACCGGGATACGGCCCTTCTCTTGAAGCGTGCGAATCATCGCAACGAGGGCGCGCAGGAATGTGGCCTGCTCCGCGGTCGACAGTTCGCCAACCGCCTCCAACAGAAAGTCGGGCCAGGCGGCAGCGGCCGCAGCCTCACGACTCCCGTTCGGCGTCAGCACAACGACCACACCTCGACCGTCGCCGGCAGTACGTTGCTTGGCCACCAAGCCCTTGCGATGCAGGGCGGTGACGCTGTCAGAGGTCGTGGCGGCGGTGACCCCGAGCTGTTCTGCCACGACACCCAGGCGCAAGCCATCCGGATTGGCCCTTAGCAGCGCGAGCACCTGACCCTGCGTCGGCGTTAGGCCCCGGCCGCCGGCCTCGGCCCAGGCCTGCTGCTTGAGGGCGATCCCGATCTTGGCCAGCCCGGTTGTCACCCGTCTGTCGAGCGGCTCATCGGGTG
>DATCXA010000126.1:0-2355 GCA_036566085.1 Propionibacteriaceae bacterium | reverse complement strand
GCCTGCCGCAAACCCACATAAGGTGAAATGACCTCATGGACATCGCCGCGCTCTCGCTCGTGGTCGCGGCGATATTCGTGTGGGGGATTATTTCCACACGGCAGGCAGTCATCTCGACGCCAATCTTCTTCGTCGCGGTCGGCCTCATCATGGCCGAGGGCCTCAGGCTGGTCGACCTCCAGCCAGATCCCCATGCGACGAAGGTCATCGCCGAGGTCACCCTTGTCTGGGTGCTATTCGCAGACGCCAGCCGCGTCCGACTCTCCGACCTGCGAGAAGATCTGCGCTACTACATCCGGCTCCTTGCCATCGGTTTGCCGCTGACGACTGCACTGGGAACCGCCGCCGCCGTCACCATCCTGGGTCTCAGCCCGTGGTTTGCGCTGCTTGTGGGCGCCGCGCTGGCCCCAACCGACGCAGCTCTTGGCTCGGCGGTCATGTCGGATCGGCGGGTTCCTTATCGAGTGCGGCAGACACTCAACGTGGAGAGCGGACTCAATGATGGAATTGCCACGCCGATCGTCACGGTCGCACTTGCTGCAATCGCTGCCCAGGTCGGTCTTGGCCACGAAGAGCCGGCGCATGGCTTGACCGGTTTGGCCTTGGGCGCGCTGACAGGCGCGGTGCTGGGTGCATTAGGTGGCATGCTGCTGCGTTCTACTGGTCGGCGCGGCTTGGGTTCGGAAGAGTTCGCGGGCCCATCCGTGCTGGCACTCGCACTGCTCGCCTATCTTTGCGCGACGCTGCTCGGTGCCAATGGTTTCCTGGCCGCCTTCGCCGCAGGAAGCGCATTTGGCGCTTTCGCTGGCAGAGGAGAGGAGCGCGAGGTTTATTACGTCGAGCAGACCTGCGGCCTGGCATCGATGATCTGCTGGCTGCTGTTCGGAGCGATCGGTGTTCCGACGATCGCCGAGAGCTGGAGCTGGCGAATCCTTCTTTACGCCTTGCTGAGCCTGACCGTGATCCGCATGCTCCCGGTGGCACTCTCCCTGTTGGGCGCACGGCTGGACTGGCCCACGGTGTTCTTCATTGGCTGGTTCGGACCGCGGGGACTGGCCTCGATCGTCTTCGCATTGTTGGCGCTGGAAGATCTCCACGGCGTACCCGGGCCGATCGATGAGGTGGTTGCAACAATTGGCTTGACCGTCTTGCTCAGCGTTGTGTTCCACGGACTGACCGCGCAACCGTTGGCGAAACGGTATTCAGCAACCCACCAAGCCGATCAAGAGCCAGCCGAGCATCCGGAGCCGGCGCTGCGTCGGTTCGTGAGCCCGTCTCGAAAGGTGCTCTGAATTAGCCCTCGGCGGGTCCTTCTTCACCGGCGCCCGAGCCGCCGCGCGACCGTCGAGGTCGCCCGTCCAAGCAGAGCACCGCCGACAGAGACGGCGAACGCCGCCGCCGATCCCGAGTGAGCGGCGGGGGACGAGGTCGACGACGGCATGGACACCCAGCGGCTCTCGGGAACGCCCAGCCGAGCGATCCCACCAATGAACGTCCTCGAGAGCCACGGCGACGCGCTCTTCGTCGGATTGCGACAACACCTAAAGTCGAGCGTTATCGCTGGGTGATTCTTCTCGATCGCTTCGGCAGCGCAATTTTGTCGCTAATGTGCACGCATCCATTGACCCGCAACGGGGATTTACTGCGCTCGATGGCACATACCGTTCATCTGCAGTCGAGTCAGGCTCAACAGAATTGAGGCGAGATACCAATGGCAAGCACCCAGACTGTCAGCCCTTGGGCTCACGGCATCGCCGGCTTTGCCGGCGTCGTAATGATCATCGGTGGGGCGTTCCAAGCCCTCGAGGGCCTCTCGGGCATCGTGCACGACAAGTACCTCGTCGTTGCGCCTTCCACGATTTACGCGTTTGACGTCACTGTTTGGGGCGTGATCCACCTTCTTGTCGGCCTAGCGCTGCTGGTGATCGGCGTCGCTCTGCTCCGGGGCCAGACTTGGGGTCGCGTCGCAGGCATGATCGTCGCCGTGGTCTCGGCCATCCTCAACTTTGTCTGGCTGCCGTACTCGCCGTTGTGGGCGATCATGGTCATCGCTGTTGACATCCTCATCATCTGGGCGCTCGCGGCATACCTGCGCCAGCCCATAACGGGGGCGCAGAGGGAGAGCCAAGCCACGATGTCCTAACCTCCCACGCCTCGCGCCCGGCCCGCAGGCGCTTACGGATCGTTCCACTGTTGCCATACTGTGACGCCACATGGTTATCGCCGACGGAAAATATGACCTTGGGCGGCTGCGTTGTTGCGGGTGTGTGGACGCATCGCCGGCATCGGCGCTGGGCCTCACGTGGGCATGCAAGGGTGGCCGATATCCGACGGTTGGGTCGGCTCCGCGCCGGT
>DATCXA010000320.1:0-10264 GCA_036566085.1 Propionibacteriaceae bacterium | reverse complement strand
AATTGGTAGTGCCCCTGCCGCTGCAGCAGGTCGGCGCGGTTCACACCGGCTGCCGCAATCTTGATCAGCACCTCGTTGGGTCGCGGGCTGGGAGTCTCCACATCTCGGAGTTCCAGCACCTCTGGGGGTCCTGGTTCGCGTGCAACGATGGCTTTCACGCCCCACAGCGTGCCATAGGCTGCCGTTCACGTCGGCTAGGATCTGGATGCTCGTGCCACCTGGAGCGTCAAAGCTGTGCTGGGCGAGGTCGCATAGTGGACTAGTGCAGGCGCCTTGAAAGCGCCCGAGCGGGAGACCGTTCCGTGGGTTCGAATCCCACCCTCGCCGCCGTCTGAAGTCGATCGAGCTGAACAGGTAGGTATGGTTCAGCGATGAGCGATCCAGCCCCAGAGCATGCTGAGGAGACGCGCTTTGTGCTCGCGGCGCCGCCTCCGCTGCGCTCGCTCGGGATTAGCTCCGTCGCTGCTGTGATCGCAGCGGCCATGATCGTGTTCGGGAGTGCTCTAAACCTGCCGCAAGGCGTCGCGGTTGCTGGCATCGGAATCATGATTTTCGCGATCGCCCTGGCTGTAGTCGCGCTGGTACTGACTCTATTGCTCCGGACGACTTTGATCTTGGATTCGAAATCGATCACGATCAGCCGCGGGCGGCATCGCAAGGCCGTGGCCTGGTCCACGGTCGATAGCGTCAAGCTGCGGGGATCTCGACTGTTATTGATCACTGTGCCTGAGGCTGGACCGGACGCGGTTGTGATCAATCCGCGCAGCAGTACCGATGCCACGTTTGCGGCACTGATGACTGAAATCCAGAGCCGTCTGAACGCCGATCGCGGCTACCGGCAGATTTCCTAGCGGGCTGGCTCGCTGGCCGAGTGGAACCTCAGCGGTACGGCCGAGACGTTGCGGCGACCTTAGGATCGTACGCGCACGCGTCGTTGACACTCTCGCTCTGAATCTTGGCGCCGGACTTCTTCTTCGCCTTCGGGTTCTTGGTTTCACCAAGCGCTACCTTGACCCGTTTACGCATCATTGTGAAGTCTGGGTTAGAGGAGGAGAAGCCGGCCACTCCGGATTTGAACACGACGCTGCGGACGTTGCCGTTCTTCACGCGCAGACTCAGATCGACCATCAGCGGCAAAACCTCTTGCGGAATGTCGGTATAGACCAGCTGTTTGCCGGCGTTCGCGACATCCTCGTAACGGGCCAGCATGTTCTTCGGATTGGCCTGCTTGATGATCGCGTTGATCACGCAGCGCTGCCGGTCCATCCGAGCGAAGTCGTCCGAGCCGTAGCGGCCACGGGCGTACCACAGAGCGCTACGTCCGTTGAGCTTTTGATTCGGTCCTGGTTTGAGGAATTCCTTAGGTGGGATGTGGCGATCCGTGTCGCCGCCAATGGGGATATAGGTGTTGATGTTGAGCCGGATGCCACCTAGAGCGTTGATCATCTTGCTGAAGCCCTCCAAGTTGATCAACACGTAGTAGTCCACCGACAAGCCGAGTGCCTCGCCGACTGAAAGCTTGAGCACGTCGGCACCGAGATTGTCCGTTGGGCCGAGGAGATCCTTGGGCACCGAACGCGGCACGTTCCGGTACATCGCGTTGAGGAAGTACTCGGCATTGCCGGGGTCACCATTGGTGAAGCCGTACGGATAGCGCTTGTGCAGTGGCGAGCGCTTCGGAAATGGCATCCGAGTCAGGTTTCGGGGCAGGCTGAACAGCGTGGTATCGCCGGTCTCTGTATTGATACTCGCCAAGATCACAGTGTCGGTACGGGTACCGACCCGGCCAGGCCCGGCGTCACCGCCGAGGAGCAGCACATTCAGTCGCGGCTTGCTGGCCCAGGGGTCCTGCGGCTTCGGCCTGCCCGGCGTTGTTTGGGTGGCCTCCAGCGTTGGGCGGGTCGCGCTCTTCGTCTCATTCTCTTTTTTGAACACTGCGCCGACGGAGCTTGCCGTGACATAGGAGTAATGCGCTGCAACCGCCATTGGAGCAGCGACGGCGAACGAGAGCACGCCGACAAGGACGCCGCCGATCACTCTCTGACCTCGCGTCGGGCGGCTGCGAAGACTTAAATGACTGGCAACAATGATGCCAACCCACACCACGCCGAGGATCACCAAAGCTAAGGCTCCCCGGCGCAGCGTCTTCGGGTCGACGGCGTGCGCCAGCAGGTCTTGACGATCAACGGCTGCATAAATGCCAAGGGCTAGAACCCCTGCGGCGAAGATGCCGAGGATAACGCTGCCAATGAGGCGACGTCTGCCTGCGATCAGCCCCAATCCGGGTATCGCTGTACCGGCGATCGTAAAGGCTACTGCTCGTCGGAAGCTGCGCCCCGGCGTTGCGGCGGCCCGAGCTGGGCGCCCAGGCGCAGGGGACTCGTCGGGGAGCCGCCAACTCCACGCACCCTGCTCAAGTTGATTAGGCATCAACATTCCTTCACGCCGCCCGGGGAAGTGAAAACCCGCTCCACAATACGTGGGCGGACGGGTCAATATGTGATTCTCGAACGAATCACTTGGCATGTGCAAAGTCGGCGCGCAGGGGCGTACGGGATTGCCTGTTGGGCCGGGTCGAGTGGCTTTGCCTCACGTAGCGTCCGGTCGGTAGTCTTGCCCAGCGCTCTGCCACAGCCGAGCGTGTGGTTTGGGAGGCGTCGCCTAGTCCGGTCTATGGCGCCCGCCTGCTAAGCGGGTTGAGGGCTCAACCCTCTCGCGGGTTCAAATCCCGCCGCCTCCGCCACTTTCGCCCTCCGTCACCTCAGGGCGTCTCGGGGCGTTGCTTGCCAGGCTCAGTGGTGGGACTGCTCTTGCCAGGCCTTTGAGCCTGCCGAGACAGCCTCCTTGAACTGGTGGGCCCGTCGGCGCGCCATCTCGCTCGGAGATTCTTCCAATTGCTTGATCCATTTCATGGCGGCTTGAGCCAATGCAGTCGCGGACAGCCCGGCTCCGATAAGCCACAGGAAGAAGCCAACGCAGAGCAATACCACTCCGGATGTCATCCAACTGCGATTGAGCTCTAACGCTGGCCGAGAAGTGGAGTTGCTCATCATCGCCCTCATTTCTGAACACGTCGCGGACCCCGGTTGCCTCCATGATTGCCGGGGGCAGCTGGGGTCGGCATCACCCTGTCCGGGTGAATCATGTCCTGATCATTGAGTACGCAAATTCAAGATCTCAGGCGTGCAGATCGGGTGCTGACTGAGGCTGAACCGACCAGCTGGGCGGCTCGTCATCATTGTCGGCTTCCGCGTCTGACGCTGTCAGGTGAACCTTCCCGGGCTTGTGATGGGTCGGCGCATAGATCGCGTACAACTGCATGGGCTCGTTGCCGATATTGGTGACGTTGTGCCAGGTACCTGCCGGTACCAAGGTGCACCATCCATCGGACACCTCTTGCTCGAAGTCGAGATTGTCCCTGGCAGGTCCCATCTGAACGTGACCGCGGCCGGCATCCAAGCGTAGGAATTGATCCGTGGTGGGGTGTGCCTCGAGGCCGATGTCGCCGCCCTCAGGGATTGACATCAACGTTAGCTGCAAGTACTTGCCGCTCCAGGCGACGGTGCGATAGTTCGGGTTTGCCACTGTCTCCTGTTCGAGATTGAAGGATTGCGGCTCAGGTCCAATGTCCTTGATGGTCATATGTTGCCCTTCCTATCTCGTGGCCGTTCGGTAAGTGTTGCGCATGGCTCTTCTTTGCTGCCCAGTAGTGCCCAACCACAGCCTCACATTTTCCTCATCCGGGAATTGAGATCGAGCGAGCGTGACGGCGAGTCGGTCGTTTTACGTTTTCGATCACAAGCGTCGAAACGACCTGTCCCGATCCGCCGACATCGTCCGTAGCCACCCTCCATCACAGTGGGCAGAATTTCCGATGTGGTCACCGATCAGGAAATCGCCTTGATGTCGCCGGAGCAGCGCCTAGACCTGATTCGGCGGCTATCGCTCGCCTCCTGGGTTGTGAAGACCTCGCAGCACCGATCGGTCGGCTGACGTGAGGTAGAGATCATCATCCTTGTCATCAGCGCCGTGGTCCTTATTCCGTGGATCGCCTACGTTGCCGTGACACTCCCATATGTGTACGTCACCCACAACTGGGATCAAGCTTGGGTTGGTTTCGACATTCTGCTTCTGCTGCTTATTGTGGCGACCGCCGTGCTTGGCATTTTCCGTCGCCAGATGGTGATGTTGACCGCGTTCGCCACCGGGGTGCTGCTGATCTGCGATGCCTGGTTTGACTGGATGACGAGTAATCGTGCAGACGTTGGCTGGGCAACGGTGACTGCGCTCTTCTTCGAATTGCCACTGGCTGTCTTGTTGATCACTGAGTCCTGCCGGTTGCTGCGAGTCGTGCCTGCCCGCTGGGGAGTCCTGGAGGAGCGGCACGCCTGGAACGTCCGGATACCAATAGCCACTGGTCAGTCGACCGACACCGCTTAGCATCATGGCCAATCCGAGGACCGCCACCAAATCCCTGAAATCAATCGCAACCAGGCGATTATGGTTTCATAACCGGTAGACGCGGCGGGCATTGTCCCGGGCAATCAGGGTGGCCAAATGCCCAGCGTCCTGGCTTGTTATCTCATCTTGGTTGATCAACTCGCTGAGAACTGTCGATAGACCACGTCGAAACAGCTCGGCGCCGAGGTAGTACAACTCCGCCAGGCCGTACGCGTCGCTGGAGAACAGCAGCTTGCCGAAGGGGACCAGCTCCAACGACTCGCGGATCAGCGCCAGGCTGAGGGCGCCAGTGTTGTGGACTGCCAAGCCCACGTCCATGAAGACATGGCTGAAGACCTGGGCCAGGTACGCGGCGCTGCGGTGAAACGGGTAATTGTGCAGCAGTAGCACCGGTACGCCATATTTCTCGGTTGCCCGTAGGAAGGCCATCAGGCGCAAAGGATCGGCGCGGCGTAGGTCGATGTCGGCATCGCCGTACCCAACATGAATCTGCAGCGGCTTGCCGACCTTGATGGCGGTCCAAGCGAGCCAGGAGTTGATCACTGGATGGGCGATCCGATAATGATCACCGTCGGTCGGTCGCTGGCTGCCGAGCGCAGCGGCCAAGGCGTCGGTGCTGGGCGGGTTCGCCGGTAGATCGAGGCCGATCCGGTACGCGATGATGCTCTTTGCGGCGACGGCGGTGGAGTCTTGCAGCGCTCGCTCCACGGCCTCGGCAAAATCATGGGCGTTGCTTCCGTTGTCGAGGAGCTCCTCGGCGAGGGACTCCAGCCGCAGTACCTCGTACGCCGTGCCGCCGCTCATTGCTGCAAGCTCGGCCGGAGAGCAGAGCGTCTCAGCGTTGAGGCCGGTGTCAACCAAGAACGTCTCGATGCCAGCCGCTGCCACGAGTCGCCGGCTCGCATCGACACCAAGCTCTTTGCGACGTGCTAGGTAGTCATCAGCCGATGCATGCGGCTGAAGACCGAGCGCGGGTGCGCACCACCTTCGGATCGCTAGCCCGAGCATGGAGTCAAAGAAGGTGGTTCCCAATGGCGACGGCGCGGTGGCCTCGTTGATCAGGGACTCGAAGGAAGGTCGATCAAGCTCATCGAGCAGCAGGCCGTGACAGTGGTGATCGACAAGCGGTCCAAGATCTCCTAACTCAGCAGGCATGCTTCCTCCAGTCGTACCACGCGTTCTGCGTCGATGCGTCGGGCTCGAACGTCGCCCTCCCACTGCAGCCCTATTCTGTGGTGCCGTGGACGTCTCTGAGCGGGAAGCCCGCGGAGCCCAGGCCGAGAAACTGGTGCGTACCCTCGTCGAACGCGACGTCAGTATGGTCGCGACCACCTTCGTCGACAATGCTGGCATCACTCGAGTGAAGAGCGTTCCGCTCAAGCGGCTGCCGCAACTAGCTGCCTGGGGCGTTGGCGCATCGACCAGCTTTGACTATTTCCGGTTCGACGATTGGCTGGTTGCGCCGCCCGGTGGCACTGCACCAGTTGGCGATCTTCGTATCCTCCCTGATTTGAGGCGAGTAGTCCCGCTGGCCGCGCAGCCGGGTTGGGCTTGGACGCCCGGTGATCGTTACCGGCAAGACGGCGAGCCGCACGAGCGCTGCAATCGGCTGCTGCTGCAGCGGTTGGTCGACGAGGCCTCTGCGGATGGTTTGGAGATCAAGACGGCGTTCGAAATCGAATGGGTCGTTTCCGCTGGAGACGGAGACGACTTCGTGTCCGCGGCAGTCGGACCCGCGTACGGGATGTCCCGTGTGATCGGCGTTTCGGACTACGTCCGCGATGTCGTTGCTGCCCTCAGCGCAGAGGGCGTCAGAGTCGAGCAATTCCATCCCGAGTACGCCGTGGGGCAGCTCGAGCTCTCCGTTGCATCTGAATCGCCGGTGGAGGCCGCTGATACCTCCGTACTCGTGCGCAGCACCATTCGTGCGGTCGGCCGGCGCTACAACTACCGCACATCCTTTTCGCCAATGGTGGAGGCCGAGGGCGTCGGCAATGGCGGCCATGTTCACCTCAGCGTGTGGCGCGATGGCAAGAACCTGATGGCCGGTGGGGAGGGGCCGTGTGGGTTGACACCAGTCGGGGAGGCCTTTGCCGCCGGAATCCTGAGGCGGCTGCCGGCCCTATTGGCACTAGGCGCACCGTCGGCTACGTCGTATCTGCGGCTGGTCCCATCACACTGGGCCGGTGTATACGGCTGCTGGGGGCTTGAGAACCGAGAGGCTGCGCTGCGCATGATCACCGGGTCGGCCGGCAGCGGCGATTGGGCGGCCAATATCGAAGTCAAGTGCGTAGACCTGACGGCCAATCCTTACTTGCTGTTGGCTGGGCTGCTAGCTGTGGGAATGGATGGAATCGCTTCTGAGGCACACCTGCCTCACCCGGTGGACGTAGACCCGGCTGCGCTCGCACCGGAAGAGCGGGAGCTGCTCGGCATCCAGCGGCTGCCAACCAGCTTGCGGGAGTCCACCAATGCGTTGGCGGCCGACCCCGTGTTGCGCAGGGCGTTTGGCTCGCCGCTGGTCGACTCGGTGCTAGCGGTCCGGGAGTCGGAAATCGAACTGTTCGACGACGCCTCGGCTGAGGAGATTGTGCGTTCCTTGCGATGGACGCACTGAGCGGCCGATGGTGCTCTTAGGCGGCGAAGAACTCGCTCGCCCTGCGATTCCAGAGCAAGGCCAGCACGATCACCGACACGATGATCGCGATAATGCTCGATGTCACCGTCTGTGAAGTCTGGAACCAGATCAGTGAGGCGATGGCGCTGATGATGTCGATCACCATCAAGATCGTCACTAGCATTCGGGCGAGCCGGGATCCGTTGCGGAGCCCGATACCGACGATGATCGTGATAATCCCGAGGATCAAATAGAGGATCCCGAAGAAAAGCACTGCGCCGCCGCTGACGTTCAGGCGGTCGAGGGTGGCCGCGCCGCCGAGGAGGAGCAGGAAGAGCCCACCGAGCAGTGTCAGGACGCCCGAGATGATCGTCAAGACGACTACCAGAGTGACAGATCCGGGGCGGTGGACGATGTTGGAAACAGGCTCGTTGGTTGTCATGTCGCCTTTCTCAGGGCACCGTGCTGATCACGCCGAATGCTACTGCTGGGCCTGCGTATTTCAGAGTACGCCTCGCAGGGATGCCGCGGGGGTCGGACTGGCGGGAGGCCGCTCGGCCTTAACCCGTCAGCTCCTAGTGGAACTGCGGGACGATCAGATAGATCCCATAGAGCACCAGCAGTCCGGCGATGCCGAGCAGGCCGTAACCGGCGGAAACGATCGCGGTGCCAGAACCGCCCTCGTTTGATTTGATCTTGGCAACAGAGACCAGGCGGATACCAGTCGCCAACAAGATCGTGAAGATCACCGAGGTCGTGATCGAGACAACCGCCACCACGCCGAGTGCGGCCCAGTCGATATGCATCAGGCAGCGCTCTTCTCTTTGGGCCGCTTGACCTTCTTCTTCTTGAGCTTGGGAGGGGCCTCCAGCCGCGGATCGTCGGTGTACACCGTGGTGGGCGTGGCGGCACTCAATACCAAGACCTCGTGGCTGTCGGTGACGTTGGCGTGGGTAATCCTGTGGCGGCGTGAGAGGACGTAGATCACCAGACAGACACCTGCGAGCAGCACTATCAATGCGATGACGCCAACGACGCCTTGATCAGCAAGTAACGCAGCAAGTCCACCGACTAGGCCGGCTCCTGGAAGGGTGAGAAGCCAGGCGAAGACCATCCGGCTCGCGACGCTCCAGCGAACCTCGGCCCCGCGCCCAACTCCGGAACCCAGGATGCTGCCAGTACTGACATGGGTAGTGGAAAGCCCGAACCCAAGGTGAGCCGATGCAAGGATTGTCGCGCTGGTCGCCGCACCCGATGCAGCACCTTGTGGCGTTTCTATCTCGACAATGCCCTTGCCCATAGTGCGCATGATGCGCCAGCCACCTGAGTAAGTGCCCAGCCCAATAGCGATACCCGCGGCGATGATCACCCACAGCTGAGGCCCGGTGCCCGATGCCTGCAAGTTTGCCGCGATCAGTACTAACGTGATCACGCCCATTGTCTTCTGGCCGTCCGATGTGCCATGAGCAAGCGCGACCATGGAAGCGGTGAAGGCCTGTCCGTACTTGAAGCCCGTATTGCTGTGGACGCTCGGCGTCTTCCTGGTGATGCGATAGGCCAGCCGCGTCGCCCACGCCGCGGCAATGCCCGCGACCAACGGCGCAACGATGGCTGGTAGCAGCACCTTTGACACGATCACCCAGCCGTTCACCGAGGCGAGCCCGGCACCCACCACGACCGCTCCGATGAGGCCGCCGAACAGCGCGTGCGAAGAACTGGAGGGCAGGCCGAAAAGCCAGGTCATCAGGTTCCAGATGATCGCTCCGACTAACCCGGCCAGGATCATCGGGACGGTGATCAGTGCATCGTCAAAAAATCCACCGGAAATCGTCTTCGCGACTTCGGTGGAGAGACAGGCACCGACGAGATTGAGGACAGCGCCGAGAATGACTGCGGTACGCGGTCTAAGCGCGCCGGTCGCGACCGGACCGGCCATGGCGTTAGCGCTGTCGTGGAAGCCATTCGTGAAATCGAAGATCAAAGCTACGGCAATGACCGTGATGACGACGAATAGCTCTGTCACATCAGTTCCCCATCCGGAACGGGTGGCGTGGTGGCGGTGAGCACCTGGCAATGACGCTAGAACCCTAGCTGCCAGGTGAACAATAGGCGAGCCGATCGTGATATCAATTTTGCCCATACCAGAATCTCGCGTTCAGGTCAATACCCTCTAGGGGACCTCCTCCCTTACTGTTTGATTACTTTGGTCTGAAACTAATTCCAGCAGCAGCTCGTAGACGCGTTGCAATTGGTCTGCCGGAGTGGGCGGCTGAATCAAGCTGGCGCCAATTCCCACGAGGTATGGAACTAGTGCGGCGGTGTAGGCAGCATCATGATCATCCAGGATTTTCGACCAGATGCGGTGGAGTGATTCGAGCCGCCGCTGATCGACACGCTCCTGGACTGCCTGTACTTCGGCGTCCGTGAACGCCCAGGCGCGCATCGCTACCTCGAGCTCGGGTCGATAGAAGCCTTGAGTGTTTGTGATCGCAGCGGTGAGGGCCGCCAGCGCTGCTCGGGGAGTGGCGCCCGCTGTCCGATCAATCGCCTGATCGAGGGATTCGACAACAAGATTTTCGTACGCGACTAGTAGTGACCGTTTGAAGTCGCCTGCTCCCGCAAAGTGATGGTGAAAGGAGCCTTTGCTCACGCCCAGCTGCCGGCAAAGCCGATCAATGCGGAGCCCGTTAGCGCCGTCCTTGGCGACAGCTGCAAGGCCCGCTTGTAGCCAATCGGATTTGGTCCGCACCCAGTCACCATACCATACGGTATGGTATGGAACGTGAAAGCCATAACTGTGATTGGCGGCGGGCTGGGCGGCCTGGCAGCAGCCATCACTGCGGCTGAGGCTGGCGCATCGGTCACACTGCACGAAGCGCACCGAACGCTGGGTGGCCGCTGGCGCTCGACACCTGTGCGAAGGAAGGCCCGGGCTAATCCGCCGGGCAATTCAGGAGCCAGCCCTGGGTCCAATCCCTCACAAGATGCGCCGGCGTATCGAGCGCATGAGGGGCCACACGTGATCTATCGCGACGGACCGATTTGGGCCTGGCTGAGGGAACGCGACCTGCTCGGCGTCACCTGCGGCGTGCCGCTTGGCGCGACGGCGCGCTTTCGGTTCTGGCGCCGGGGCCGGCTGCGAGCCGTGCCGGCGCTCGGCTTTCTGCGGGCGGGGCGGCTGTCCGG
>DATCXA010000096.1:0-10076 GCA_036566085.1 Propionibacteriaceae bacterium | reverse complement strand
CGGCGACAGGGTTGCCGCCGAATGTGCTGCCGTGGCTACCTGGACCGAGCAGTCGTGAGGCTTGGCCGGTTGCGATGCAAGCTCCAACCGGAAACCCGTTTCCCAGCCCTTTGGCTACAGTGACGATGTCCGCGGTAACGCCCTCGTCGGTGTGGACCAGCCAGCTGCCGCAGCGGCCCATTCCGGTCTGTACCTCATCCATCCAGAGCAAGGCTCCGTGCTGATCGCAGATCTGGCGGGCCTTGGTGAGATAGCCGGCCGGAGGTAGCACAACGCCGTTTTCGCCCTGAATCGGCTCCAGTACTACCGCTGCCACTGTCTCGTCGACAACCGAGGCCAGAGCCTCCGGATCGCCGTAGGGCACGAAGATCACTTCGCCTGGCAGCGGCTCGAACGGCAGCCGGTACTTCGGATTGTGTGTCAGCGCCAGTGCACCCATCGATCGTCCGTGGAATGCCCCCTCGGTCGAGATGATGGTGCTTCGCCCCGTCATCCTGGTGATCTTGAATGCGGCCTCGTTGGCCTCGGTGCCGGAGTTGGTGAAGAAAACCCGCGCCTCCTTGGCGCCTGTCATACTGCTCAACCGCTCAGCAAGGGCAACCTGCGGTGGGGTGGCGAAAAAGTTCGAGACATGGCCCAGGGTGGCGATCTGACCGGTCACCGCCGACAGCACCGTCGGATGGGCATGACCGAGCGCATTGACGGCAAGGCCCGACAGCAGATCCAGGTATCTCCGGCCTTCGGCATCCCACAGATAGCAGCCCTCACCGCGGACGAAGACCCGCTTCGGCATCCCGAAGGTATTCATTACGGACTCGGCGTAGGCGTCCAACACGGCGCTAGAGGATGTCAGGCCGGAGAGCTCGAGGCTCACCGTCATTGGATCGGCCGTCATGACGACACTCCTTGCGGCGGTTCCACGGGTGCTGGTCCAAAGTCGCCATTGGCAAATTCGCTTGGCGGGATGCCCTCGTCGCGAGAAAACACCCGGCTGCCCAACCGGATCAGCCCATCTTGGGTCACCATCGTTCCGATTCCTACATTGGTGAAGATCTCTAGAAGCAGCGCATGGGGGACGCGACCATCAACCACCGTGGCTCGGGTGAGCCCGCCCTCGACGGCTCGCATACAGGCTTCCATTTTCGGCACCATTCCCGCCTCGAGCTTGGGCATCAAGTCCCGTAGCTCTGTCGCCGACAGCTCGGTGATCACCTCGCTGCTATTCGGCCAGTCCCGGTAGAGCCCCTCGACATCGGTCAGTACGACGAGCCGGTCGGCCTTGAGTGCCACGGCCAGTGCGGCTGCGGCAGTGTCGGCATTGACGTTGTGCACGACGCCATTCACGTCGGGTGCGATGCCGGCCACTACCGGTACGCTGCCTGAGCCGATCAAGCCCTCGACGGCTTCGGTGCGCACCGAGACGACGTCCCCGACCAGACCAAGATCAACTTCCTGCCCGTCGACAACCGTCCCGCGGCGCTCAGCGGTGAACAGTCCGCCGTCCTCGCCCGAAAGGCCGACAGCCACGGTGCTATGGGTGTTGATCAATCCGACTAAATCTCTTCCGACCTGGCCGACCAGCACCATACGGACCACTTCCATGGCCTCCGGGCTGGTGACCCGCAGGCCTCCCCGGAACTCCGAGGGGATGCCAAGCCTGGACAGCATTGTCGAGATTTGCGGCCCACCACCGTGGACTACAACTGGATGAACGCCACACCGTTTCATGAAGACGATGTCTTGAGCGAACGCCCGTTTCAGATCATCGTCGGTCATGGCATTTCCGCCGTACTTGATCACCACGATCTTGCCTGCGTAGGTCTCCAGCCACGGCAGGGTCTCGGTGAGAATCGATGCCTTCTCGACCAATGACAGCGGCCGGGGTTCGACTAGCGGCGCCGAGGAGTTCATGTGGAGTACTCCGCGTTCTCTTTCACATAGTCATAGGTAAGGTCATTCGTCCAGATGGTGGCCGAGTGTCGACCGTTGCGCAGATTGACCTCGACCTGAACATCGTGGCCACTGAGGTCGACCAGGTCCCGCGGCTCGCCGACGGAGCCGTCCCGGCAGACCTGTACGCCGTTGAACGACACGTCGATGCGATCCGGCTCGAACTCTGCGGTGGTCGTCCCGATAGCTGCTAGGACCCGTCCCCAGTTGGGATCCTGTCCGAAGACAGCGCACTTGAAGAGATTGCTCCGGGCGATGGCCCTACCGACTTGCACCGCGTCGTCCTCCGACGACGCATGGTCGACGTGGATCGCAATACTATGCTCGGCTCCCTCGGCGTCGGCCAGCAGCTGCAGAGCAAGATCATGACAGGTCTCATTCAGCGCGGCTTGGAAGTCACTACGCGTTGGCCGTATGCCAGAGGCGCCACTGCTCATCAAGATCACCGTGTCGTTGGTCGACATACAACCGTCGCTGTCTATCCGCTCAAAGCTCTGCCGGCAGGCATCCGCGAGTTGATCACGAAGCTGGTCGCTGTCGACAACGGCGTCAGTTGTCAGCACGACCAGCATCGTGGCTAGCCCGGGTGCAAGCATGCCGGCACCCTTGGCCATGCCACCGATGGACCAACCCTCATCGGCGAAGTTGGTCTGTTTGGTCGTCGAATCGGTCGTCAAGATCGCCTCAGCTGCCGCCTGCCCACCGTCGGAGCTGAGCAGCGGAACAAGATCGCTAACAGCTGGTGTCAGCTTCTCCATCGGCAGCCGCACGCCAATCAAGCCCGTCGAGCACACTGCAACATCAATGGCCGCGATGTCTGCATCCTGACGCAATCCATTTGCACCCTGAGCATGTCGAAGGGCGTCGGCGACCAGCTCAGCCGTCCGATGGGTATCTGCGAAGCCTTCCGGACCGGTGCAGGCATTTGCCCCACCAGAGTTCAAGATCACTCCTCGCAGCTGAGCATCTGCCAGGACCTGCTCTGACCACAAGACTGGCGCTGCCTTGACACGGTTGACCGTAAAGACACCGGCAGCCGCATAGTCCGGGCCGGTATTCACAACTAGCGCAAGGTCCTTGGCACCACTGGTCTTCAAACCCGCCGCCAACCCGCAGGCAAGGAAGCCAGCAGGTGTTGTGACGCTCATGGCGCTACCCCAACGGTTGGTAGCCCGGTGGTCTCCGGCAGCCCGAGTGCCAAATTCATGCACTGAACCGCCGCGCCCGCCGTCCCCTTAGTGAGGTTGTCCAGCGCGGCGACGGCGATCAGTCGACCTGCGTCATGATCAACTGCGATCTGAACCTGCACCGCGTTCGATCCGAGTACGGATTTGGTCTGCGGCCATTGGCCGACAGGCAGCAGCTGGACGAACGGCTCGTCGGCGTACGCCTCGGCGTACGCCTCATACACCTGATCCTCGGCAATACCAAGATCGGTGAGCGGAGCCGTACAGGTCGCCAAAATCCCGCGAGACATCGGAACCAGCACCGGTGTGAACGACACCGATGGATCCGAAGCACCGCATGCCACAAAGTTCTGCAGCAGCTCAGGGATGTGACGATGAACGCCGCCCACGCTGTAGGCACTTGCTGACCCCATGAGCTCGGTGCCGAGCAGATGCGGCTTAAGGGAACGGCCGGCACCGGAGGGACCGCTGGCCGCAACGATCACGACATCACGCGCGGTCGTCAGGCCACAAATGATCGCTGGCAACAGCGCCAGAGTTGCCGTCGTGGGATAGCACCCAGGAACCGCGATGGCACGCGCTCCGGCCAGTTTGTCCCGCTGTCCTGGCAGCTCGGGCAACCCGTACGGCCAGGTTCCTGCATGGGCCGACTGATAGAACCGCTGCCAGGCGTCAGCCTGCTCAAGCCGAAAGTCGGCCCCGCAGTCGATGACCACGGTGTCGGCGTGCAGTTGGGCAGCTAGCTCTCCCGAAGCGCCATGTGGCAACGCGAGGAACACCACGTCGTGATCGGACAGCAGCTCTGGAGTGGTCTCGCTTACCAACCGATCCGCCAGCGGAATCAAGTGTGGATGATGCTGGCCGAGGAAGGTTCCCGCACTGGCGCTCGCAGTCAGGGCCCCGATCTCCACTTGGGGATGGGCAAGCAGCAGTCGGAGCAGTTCTCCCCCTGCATAACCCGTGGCGCCTGCCACCGCTAGCCGTATAGGCACTCGCATGACTATGCCACATGAGGCAGAGTTATGCATCTCTGCGTCTCAAGTGGTGGCGCGGTCACATCGCGTTGATCGCAGCCCAAACCAGCGATCAACGGCATGTGGTGCCCTTGGTTAGTCGCGGAGTCGAAACGCCAGACGGGTCTCCCACTGTCCCATGTCCGGAACCTCGGCAGGATCGCTGAGGTATTCCTCGAGCCGGCACCCCCAGGTTCTGCCGTCAGTGTCCCAGTCCAATCCGCGCTGGTCTGCCCAGTCCAGCAGGTCACGCGTCGCGGTCACCAGAGTGTCCGGATGACCTGTGTGCACAACCGTGGCGTAGCGGCCAGCAGGCAGCACCCCCGGGCGAATCTCACCATCACCCTCGACTGGAGTCGTCACCGCAACGCCGGTCTCAAGCTCCATCTCATTTTCCATATCGATGACGACATACCGCCAGAACGGTGGGCCCGCTGGAGTGACGCCACGAGCGGCCAGCCACTCAAAGACTCGGCCTGTCAGTGGGGGAACGACCGAGCCCAGCTCCTCCATGCGCAGAGTTACAGGGATCGCCGCGTAGGGCTGATCCACCCTGGTCTCGACAGTCGGATTGTCACTCACCAACAAACTCCTCTCCCATCGGACTGGACCTCACTCGTGCTTAGACCTCCGTGGGACTCGGAATTCATCGCGCCGAGCCGAGCGCAGCGAGCGGAGCAATCAAGCCGACCTATACCGTGCGCTGGATGGCTCCCGTTCGCTCTGCGGCCGCGGCGACGGCAGCGTCCCGCGCTTCAGCGGCCTCAGCATCGGTGAGTGTGTGATCTGGAGCCCGAAACCGCAGAGCGTACGCCAGCGACTTCTTTCCCTTCCCGACCTGCGGGCCGGTGTAGATATCGAAGAGCCGAAGCGACTCCAGCAACGGTCCGGCGCCCGCGCGCAGCGCCCGTTCCACGAGGGCTGCCGGCATGTCATTGTCGACAATGAGCGCCACATCCTCCTTGGCAACGGGGAAGCCAGAGATCATCGGGATGTCACCAGTGGCGGGAGCCGCGGCGATTAATGCGTCAAGATTGATTTCCGCGGCGGCGGTGCGGGCCGGTAGGCCAAATGCCGCACAGACCTCCGGGTGGAGCTCGCCGGCGTAACCGATCCCATCGGCGCTCGGCACTGTGAATTCCGCGCACCGGCCCGGATGCCAAGGAGCGTATTCCGCTGCTCGGCGATCTAGTTGCAAACCGACGGCGAAGGCAGCTGCTTCCACGAATGCAATGGCCTGCTGCCAGCCCGCCAGGATTCCACGCCCTTCCCAGCCATCGGGCAACCAGTGACCGGTGAGCACGGCTCCCAGGTGTCGAGGTTGTTGGCCCAGGGCATGATCGATTGCTGCCAGCTCGTCTGCCGACGGCCGCTGCGTCACCGGCGGTCGCGGCGCTGCCACCAGCGGATCGTTGGCGAAGAACACCGAACCTGCCTCGAAGAGTGCAAGATCATCGTTCCCGCGACTGAGATTGCGGGCTGCTGCGCCGAACAGCCCTGGCAACAGCGAAGTGCGCAGATAGGGACTGGCTTCCGACAACGGGTTGACGATCTTGTTCAGCCGTCGTCTCCGGTCATCAGCCGGTATCCCCATCGCATCAAGATCGGCAACCGATGCAAACGGGAAGCTCAGCACTTCCACATATCCCCGAGCGGCGAGCACCGCATTGATGGCGCGCCTGGCGCGCTGGCTCCGAGTTAGCCCACGACCGACAGGTGCGGCCGGGACAACTGGCTCAATAGTGTCGAAGCCGATCAGCCGGCCGACCTCTTCGACGTAGTCGTACGGGTCCCGCAAATCGGGTCGCCAGCTCGGTGGAGTGAGTGTGAGGCTGTCTCCATGATCACCGACGGTCGCGCCGATGGCCTCCAGCAGACGCACGACCGTGGCATGATCAACATCGGTGCCGAGAATCTGTGCCGGCAACGTGTCGGCAATGGTGCTGCTCGGTCGCCCGGGAACTGTGCCCCGTACGGTCTCGGCTGGCGACAGCGTGCCGCCGGCATGCTCCACCAGGAGCTCAGCGACCCGGTGCGCGGCTGCATAACTGGCCTGCGGATCAACGCCCCGCTCAAACCGCCGAGACGCCTCGGACGACAGCTTGTGGCGTCGGGAGGTCCGGGCAATAGTCATCGCATCGAAGTGGGCTGCCTCGATAACGACATTGCGAGTGCTCACTGACAGTTCAGTGGTCGCGCCGCCCATCACTCCGGCGAGACCGATGGGGCCGGAGGCATCGGTGATCAACAGATCATCTGAGTGCAAAGGCCGGACCACGTCGTCGAGGGTGGTCAACTTCTCGCCTTCGGCGGCCTTGCGGACCACGATGGGACCATCCAGGAGTTCGGCGTCGTAGGCATGGATGGGCTGGCCGGTCTCCAACATCACGTAGTTTGTGATGTCCACCGCCAGCGAGATAGAGCGCATCCCAGCTAGCTGGACCCGGCGAGCGAGCCAGCGCGGACTGGGACGACTGGGATCGATTCCGGTAACGGTGAGCGCCACGAAAAGCGGGCACGCCGTCGACTGCAACTCGACCGGATGGCCGTCGGTTGTTTCAGCGGGCACGACAGGATCAACCGGGTCAGTAAAGGTAACACCGGCCGCTTGTGCGGACTCGCGAGCGATGCCGCGGATCGAGAGGCAATAACCCCGATCCGGAGTGACTGCAATGTCGAGCACTTCCTCGCGCAGATGAAGCATCGGTGCAGCGTCGCTCCCGGCCTCCAGATCTGGCTCGTCGAGCACCAGGATCCCGGTGTGATCATCGCCCAAACCCAGCTCCTTCGCCGAGCAGATCATTCCGTCGGAGACGTGACCGTAAGTCTTGCGTGCGGAGATCCCGAAACCGCCAGGCAAGACTGTGCCGGGGAGTGCGACCACCACGAAGTCGCCAACCTCGAAGTTGTGGGCACCGCACACCACACTGCGCGAACCGGAACTGTCATTGTGAGGACCAACGTCGACCTGGCACCAGCGGATCGACTTGCCGTTGGAATGCACTTCGACCTCGTACGCCAACACCTTGCCGATCACCAGCGGACCGCTGACATCGGCTCCGACATGGTCGACAGTCTCAACCTCCAGCCCAGCTCTGATCAGCGCTTCAGCGACCGTGCGGCCGTCAAGATCAACAGGCAGCGCGGCGTACTCACGGAGCCAACTGAGCGGTGCTCTCATCTCGCTGTCCCAACCAGCGCCCGGCTGAAGCGCACGTCACCTTCGATCATGTCGCGCATGTCCTCGGCGCTGTTACGAGACATCAATGTGCGGTCCACGCCCATGCCGAACGCGAAACCGGAGTAGACGTCGGTGTCGACACCGCAGGCCTGGAGTACCCGAGGGTTGACGATGCCGCAGCCGCCCCATTCGATCCAGCCTTCGCTCTTGCAGGTACGACAGGGATTGCTCAGATCACCGACGGATGCGCCGTGGCAGACGAAACATTCCAGGTCGACTTCGGCCGACGGCTCGGTGAAGGGGAAGTAGTTGGGTCGGAACCGAGTCCGTGTCTCACCGAACATGGCTCGCGCGAAATGATCAAGCGTGCCACGTAAGTGCCCGAGCGTAAGGCCCTTGTCGACCGCTAGTCCTTCGATCTGATGGAAGACCGGCAAATGCGTGGCGTCGTACTCATCGGATCGATAGACCCTGCCGGGGCAGATCACATAGACGGGCAACTCACGGGTGAGCAACGCCCGCACCTGAACCGGCGAGGTGTGTGTTCGCAGCACGATGCCGCCGTCTTCTGGCTCGATGAACAGCGTGTCTTGCATGGTGCGGGCCGGATGGTCGGGGATGAAGTTGAGCGCGTCGAAGTTCATCCACTCGGCTTCCAGCTCTGGACCTTCGGCCACCTCCCAGCCCATCGCGATGAAGACATCAACCATCAGATCCATCAATGCTGTGATCGGTTGGACGGCGCCGAAGGGCTGAGTCTGGACAGGGAGTGTTACATCGACCCGCTCCTCCAGGAGGATGCGGGCGATCTCCTCGGCCTTTAGCTGGTCCTCACGCGCTTTCAGCGCTTCGTTGATCGTGCCGCGCGCCCGGCCAATGCGTACCCCAGCCTCCTTCCGGGCCTGCGGCGGCAACGCGCCGATCTCCCGGTTGGCAAGCGCGATGGGTGAGCGTTCTCCGGAGTGGGTCAAGCGCGCCTGTTTGAGCTCGGCTACTGAGCTCGCCGCCCCGAACGCCGCTAAGGCCTCGGTGACCATTGCGTCGATGCTCTCGGCGTTCAGCGGTGTGACCTGAACAGGGTCGTAGCTGCTATTCGGGCCAGACATGGCTCCCTCGGGAATGGATTGTGACTCACGGTGCGCCTGGGACAGTCTAGGAATGATGGTCGAACGCCGCCACGGGGTTTAGCCACTGGACGTGTCATCCCGCTGGGCCGTGGCAGAGGCGTACAGCAGAACGGCTGCGGCCGTCGAGAGGTTGAGGCTTTCGGCACGTCCGTAGAGCGGCACGGCGACCAACCGGTCGAGAAGCACTTGGTGTTCCGGCGAAAGCCCCCACGCTTCGTTGCCCATCACCCACATGGTCGGGTTCGCCAGCTCGCCAGACCGTGCGAGGTCGTTGATCGTGTACGGTGCCGCCGCATCAGCGCCGACGACTTGGAGGCCGCGGTCGCGCGCCAAGCCGCTCGCCGGTTCCAGATCGACATCAACGGCGAGCGGAAGATGAAAGAGGCTGCCGGTCGTGGCTCGTACAGTCTTCGCGTTATAGAGATCTACCGACGCCGGACTGATCAGTACCGCATCCGCTCCGAACGCGTCGGCGCATCTGATCAGCGTGCCGAGATTGCCTGGATCGCGGATCTGATCACAAAACACCGCGAGCCGACAAGTGCCTGTCAGCGCGTCGGTCGCCAAGACATCGATCATCTGACAAACCGCAATCAGGCCTTGCGGCGTCACAGTGCCGGACAACTCCCTGACCGCCGGAGTAGATGCGACAGAAATCCGAGCCTCCGCAGCGGAGGCGACCTCGATCAGGTCCCGATGACGGTCGACGCAGTCCTCAGCGACGATCAGCTCGATGACCGTCTCCGGTCGGCGGAGTGCTTCAGAGACTGCCTGCCGACCTTCGGCGAGGAAACGCCGGGCGATTTGGCGGTCCTTGCGACGCAACAGGCGCCGAGCCGCCCGCAGCATCCCCTGCGAGGCTGCAGGAAGCTCCTCAGGCCGCTGTAGCGTCGGCGGCAGGCGCATTCGCCTTGGCCACCTCGACCAGTGCGGCAAAGGCCGACGGGTCCTTCACCGCAAGATCAGCAAGAATCTTGCGATCCACCTCAATCCCGGCGGCCTTGAGACCGGAGATGAAGCGGTTGTACGTGATGCCTTCCGCGCGGGCAGCAGCATTGATCCGCTGAATCCACAACTTGCGAAAATCACCCTTGCGAGCGCGACGGTCACGATAGGCGTAGACCAGCGAATGAGTGACCTGCTCCTTGGCCTTCCTATACAAACGGGAACGTTGGCCGCGGTAGCCGGACGCCTGCCCGAGAACTTCACGACGCTTCTTCTGTGCATTGACGGAGCGCTTGACGCGTGCCATCGCAGTTACTCCTTATGTGTGTCGACGGGCTCTCAGGCGTTCTTGCCGAGCAGCTTCTTGGCCTTGGCGGCATCACCTGGCGCGAGCACCTTGTCACCGTCCAGTCGTCGGGTACGGGTACTGGACTTGTGCTCGTTCAGGTGCATCTTGCCTGCCTGACGATGCATAAGCTTGCCCGTCCCGGTGAACCTGAACCGCTTCTTCGCACCGGAGTGCGACTTCATCTTCGGCATCTTTGATCCATTTCTTCTCTATGTCTTGCTGTGCTGAGCGCTGTGGTACGTCGGCGTCTAGCTGAGGTCTACATCGGGATCGAGGTTGTCCGCCGGTCCACGACGCTTCTTCGCTGCGGGCTGAGCGGCAGGC
>DATCXA010000095.1:0-2108 GCA_036566085.1 Propionibacteriaceae bacterium | reverse complement strand
ATTGTCCGTTTCCGCTGGTCAGCCCGCGAGCCCATGACGCTCGGCTGGCTGAGCACCAGCTGGTCCGGCGGAGCGGCGTCTGGATACTCACGGTGCCACTGGGCGATGGCATACGGGATGTCGGGCAGTTTCCCGCCCACGACGAAGTCCCAGCCGGCATCCTCGAGGTCTTTAAGGTTCGCCTCGCTCATCATCCCCGCATCAGCCACCACAGTGACCCCGGCGATACCGTGCGCCTCGACAAAGGAACGGATCAGCGGGATCATCGTGCGGGTTTCGGCACGGTTGCCCTCGAACGCGTCCACCATCAACGGCGCCCCGGTCGCATCGGTCAGTAAGCCCACGGTGATCTGAGGCTCCAGACGCCGCTCTTTGGAGAACCCCGGCTCACGGAACCCGTCACCGGTGTCAGTGTCGAACCAGAGCGTGCTGACGTCATACAACACCAATGCCGACGGGCCCAGGTTCGCCCGCGCGGCCAGAGCGCCCGATAACCGGTCACGCCACTGCTGCGTCGCGTAGCTGGGCAGGCGACGTTTCACCGTGCGATACGACAACGGCCGGACCCCTGCCTCGACCAGCACTCGTGCGGCGTCCTCCTTGCTGGTCGGTTCGATGATCCTGGCCGTAACCAGCTGCTCGAACACCTGGTCCCGCCCGGCTGCGACATTCAAGCCGAGCTGCCGATAGGCATACCCGACAGCATCCAGCAACCTGCCCATCCGAGTGCTGGTGATCTCCAGCGCAGCCGGCTCGGTCTTGGCCGGCGTCCCGAGCGGGAGCTCGTCCTGACCGGCCGCGATCCGCTGAACCGCCGCGGCCTTCAACAGCTCAACATCAACCTCCGAATGGGCCGACCCGAGGTGCTCGATCTCCCGCGAACCGCGGCGGTACTTCCACACGATCTGAACCGCCGTCGCCCCCGACGAGGTCCGCACCGTCCGCACATACGGCACGGAACCACCCTCACCAAAGCCCGGCTAGTGCGCAAATCCCAGCCAGACTCAGCGGGAATCACCTAGCCAACAGCACAACCACCGAGACGAGTGCGCAATCGTGGCCCAACTCAGGTGTAGGACTGCGGTTCAGGTCTGGCGCCCCATAAAGACGTCATACGCCTCCACAAACGTGGGCTGACCAATCCCCTCCAGGGAGAGACCGCGCTCCTGAGCGAGCTCTTTCGACATCGGCATCAATCGCTCCTCGACGAACGTCTGAAAATCTGCCTCGCTCTCCCAGATGTCGACGGCACGTATGCCTCCAGGGATGTCAGTCAGCACATGCGCAATGAGGCCCGCTGGCGGATTCTCGCCGGTATTCAAGCGCTTGCTGCCTTCTTCGGCGTCTTCTCGAGACACCCCTTGAAATTCTTGAGTCACCAGTACGACCATTTTGTCCTCCTTGCCCTCCAGCGGAACCTGCTCCCATCAGCAGTCTGATCCGGTTGCCGAGGTGTCCGCAGGCTCAAATGTGTGGCCGCTGCTCGACCTTGTTGCCACGGCTGAAGGAGCGGATAAGGCGCGCTCGGCCGCAACAGGCTTGGCGTGTTTCTTAATGCCTTGTCCGCCGTCTGGCGCGAAGACGAAGTCGTTCGCCTCCATGACCAAGTGATCACCTGAGGTCAGCGGATGCCCGTCGTCGTCGACAATTCGGAGGCAACGTGTTCGAGAGGCTCGAATGTTCTGGTTGGACCAAGAACGCAGATTCGTGACAAACGAAAGAATACTTCTGTGTTTTTTCCTAACCTATCCAGAAAACTGGGTATGAAGTGTAAAATTGCCGAGGAGGAACTATGCTTTACATTCTGTTTCTAGTCGGACTGATTGGCCTGTGTTCAGGCCTGATCTTGAATGTTCGGCTTAAGAGTAAGGTCTCAAAGCGGCTCTTTTTCTACGGTCTTGGTTTGATGCTTGTAGCGACAGCCCTCGCTACCATCGTGTACCGGATCTGGGAGACGCCCGGTGAGCTTGTTCACGACCTTGTGTTTTCAGCCATCTTTGCTGCCATCGCATCTGGGATCGGGCTGATTCTCGATAGAGGTCGGCGTAGGCCTTCTTCGTAGCTATTTCCTGGATGATGCGTGGTCGTGGATGCACGGCAAATCCATA